>CAADGS010000041.1 GCA_900696615.1 uncultured beta proteobacterium | reverse complement strand
TATACGAATGACGATGCGGTGTTGCTGGTGGGGGCGAATTTATTGGTTGAGTTTGTTTAATGGGTTCCGGCAGTCATTTTGTATAGCGTGATAAATTTTTGGTGTTGATTTGGAAAGGTTATTCGCGCTATGCAAAATGACGCGCACGATATCGAATTAAAAAATGCTTATGTTATTGCTGTGCTAACTCGGGTGTATAGGTGCGTGGCATCAGGATCCACATTTTTCCGGATTGTTTCATTTTTCCTGCTTGAGTGCCTGCTTCGTGGCCGAATCCCCAGAAGAAATCGGCACGGATGCCACCCTTGATGGCACTGCCGGTATCTTGCGCCACCATTAGACGATTCAGCGGTTTTTGGCTATTTGGCCAAGTCGTGGCGAGAAATACCGGTGCGCCTTGCGGAATCGACAAGGGATCGATGGCGATACTTCGGCCGGCTGTCAAAGGTACGCCCAGTGCACCAATTGGGCCGGATGTATCAGCCGGTAATTCGCGGAAGAAGACATAGCGCGGGTTTTGTTGCAGCAATTCGGCCAATTTGGCGGGGTTTTTCTGCCCCCATTGCTTGATTCCTTGCATGGACGCGTTTTCCAGCGCTAATTCGCCGCGTTGCACCAGAACCTTGCCAATCGATTGATAAGGATGGCCATTTTGATCGGCATAGCCGATTTTCATGATTTCACCGTTGTCGAATAAGATTCGCCCGGATCCTTGAACATGGAGAAAGAATAATTCCACTTCGTCTTCTACCCATAGCAATTCATTGCCGTTCAGTATCGCGGGATCGCTCATGATTTCTGCGCGGGTGTAATAGGGAACGACCTTGCGGCCATCGAGGCGGCCGCGTAGCCGCAGCTCTTTTAGTTCCGGGTATGTGGCGCTTAGATCTACGGTCAGCAATTCAGACGGGGCAGTATAAACCGGGTAACGGTAGCGTCTGGAAGGTTTCGTGCTGCCTTTGAGTAATGGCTCGTAATACCCCGTTACCAAACCTTCATCCGAGTTGTCCGGGTTGATTACTTGAAAGGGTGTGAAATGAGTTTCAAAAAAGTTTCTGAGTGTAGGATTAGCAGGATTCTGTAACGAAGTTGCGGTTTGGCAGACTTCCTGCCATAGGGATTGTTTGCTCAAGACCGTGCAACTTTTTAAGAATGCCTGCCAGGCGGGCATCAAGTCATCATTTTTCCAATCCGGAAGCTCAGACCACGGTACAACTTT
Source organism: uncultured beta proteobacterium (assembly GCA_900696615.1). Taxonomy (GTDB): domain Bacteria; phylum Pseudomonadota; class Gammaproteobacteria; order Burkholderiales; family Nitrosomonadaceae; genus Nitrosomonas. The sequence continues at coordinate 3,159 of CAADGS010000041.1, read as the reverse complement.
GTGGATGGATTTTTTTATGGATTTCTCAGCTACCGGCGGGACAGCCGGCGTAGCAGGTTGGGGAGGGGGGCTGATCGTGCTGGTCGTGCAAGCCGTCAATACCCAAAGCAAAATGAGTGCAATAAATGTCGGTTGGTTTTTCATCGAATATTGGTTAAAGTGACGCCTTAATGTTTAACTTTACAATAATTTGAAATTATGTGGTTACTAATAGTCGAAGCGGCGGTGGCATTGGGCTTGTTTCTTTTTATCATTTGGTGGACCATGTTTGCGGGTAAAAAAAAGAAGAATGATGAAGATGCCGATTCCAAATGATTTGGGCAACTGCCGTGCTCGCGCATCATGAATTAAATATTTTTAACATTGTGTCAGATAGGATTATCCACATCGATAAACTGGTGGCGGATATCGAATTTTTGTGCAAGATGATCACCCAATGCCTGTACGCCATACCGTTCTGTTGCATGATGACCGGCGGCGATAAAGGCAACACCGGATTCACGCGCCGCATGCACCGATTGTTCAGAAATTTCACCGGTTATGAAAGCATCCGCGCCCTGCCGGATGGCAGTTTCAAAGTAACTTTGCGCAGCACCGGTGCACCATGCGACTTGGCGAAGGGTTTTATTGGCATCGCCAATCATCATGGGTTTGCGCAATAAGGTGCGAGATATTTTTTCGCCTAAGGCTTTCAATGTGGTAGCGTGAGGTAACTCTCCCTGGAATGCGACGTCTTGGTCGCCGAAGCGGCCGGTTTCGATCAGTCCTAATTTTTTTCCTAACACGGCGTTATTGCCGAATTGCGGATGCACATCAAGCGGCAAATGATATGCAAATAGATTGATTTTGTGCGTGATTAGTAAGCCAATGCGGCGGCTTTTTATGCCTGTGATACGCATATCTTCGCCGCGCCAGAAATAGCCATGATGTACCAGAATGGCATCGGCTTTTGCCGAGATAGCCGCCTGCAGAAGATCGTATGAAGCGGTAACACCGCTGACCAAGGTGCGTATATCATGACGCCCTTCCACTTGCAGGCCATTTGGGCAATAATCATGAAAACGCGATATTTCCAATAATTGATTTAGATGGTTTTCAAGTTCATCCCGATGCATGGATTTTTCCTTTTAATGTATACAATTCAATAAACGATATTGTCGCTTCTATTTAATCCTGGAGTAAAACTTTTTTATGCACAGACTTTGGTTGATTTTTGCACAAACCACAACGGTAATGCTGGCAATTTTTTTTGTGATCTCGACATTGCGGCCTGACTTGCTACCGTGGAGACCGCGCGGTGATATCGTCACGGTTAAGGAAACTGCAACACCGCTAGTCAGTGCGGAACGGCCAAATAGTTATGCGCAAGCGGCTGAAATTGCCGTGCCGTCAGTAGTTAACATTTTTACCAGTAAAGAAATCAATGCGCCAACATTTCCGCCTTTGTTGAACGATCCCGCGTTACGTAAATTTTTTGGCGAGCAATTCGAGTCTTCTAAACCGCGGCGCACATCCAGTTTGGGCTCGGGCGTCATTGTCAGTGCCAATGGCTATATCCTGACTAACCACCATGTCATTGAGGCGGCAAACGAAGTCGAGGTGGCGCTGGTTGATGGACGGAAAGCCAAAGCCAGATTAATCGGTTCGGATCCGGAGACCGATTTGGCGGTATTGAAGGTCAATTTGAAGGATTTGCCGGCGATTACATTTGGTCAATCGCAGCAAGTGAAAGTCGGCGACGTGGTTCTGGCAATCGGTAATCCTTTTGGTGTGGGCCAAAGTGTCACGATGGGTATCGTGGGCGCAGTGGGCAGAAGCCGTGTGGGAATCAATACGTTTGAAGATTTTATTCAAACAGATGCTGCGATTAATCCGGGTAATTCCGGTGGTGCGCTGACTGATACATCAGGTAATTTGATTGGAGTCAATACAGCGATTTATTCACGTAGCGGTGGATCGCTGGGAATTGGTTTTGCCATTCCCGTGCATACAGCCAGGCAGATCATGGAACAAATCATTCATAGTGGAAGTGTGATTCGCGGCTGGCTGGGAGTTAGCATGCAGGATATGACGCAGGAACTGGCGGAATCATTGGGTCTTGATCGCGCGATAGGATCCTTAATCGCCAGCGTGTTTAAGGATGGGCCTGCCGATAAGGCGGGTATCAAGCCGGGTGATGTCTTGATCGCGGTTGAAGATAAATCGTTTAAAAGCACCTCAGAATTGCTAAATATGGTGGCAGCACTACCGCCGGGGGGTACTGTGAAAATTACCGTGATTCGTGACAGACAGGAAGTATCCATGCCAGTCAAAGTGGGTGTTCGGCCTAAACAAAAGTAGCTTTAGATCAATTCAGAATTCCATTTCTAGAACAAAAACTTATGAAAAATGTAATGCCTTTAAACGGATTGCTTAACGTGATTGCGCAGTGGTTTAGCGCGAATATCCTGGCTTTGGGGCGCGAGATGCGATTGTCTTATCTGCCGCCCCTCATGGTTTATGTTGCGGCGGGTATTTCGGGCTTGACTGGCATTGTCGGTACGTTTTATGTGAAGGAAAAATTGGGACTTTCGGCCGAGTTCCTGGCAATGCTTGGATTTTGGATGATGCTGCCGTGGGCATTAAAAATGCCATTAGGGCATTTGGTTGATTTGGTTTGGCGTTGGAAAAGCCTGCTGGTTTATTTGGGTGCGAGTCTGATTATGGCGAGCTTAGCCATTATGATCGGATTGCTCGGGCATACCGAAGCAATGGCAGAAATGGCGCCGATCGAGACCTGGTATGTGCTATCGGCTCTGCTCGCGCCGATAGGCTATGTTTTGCAGGATGTCGTGGCAGATGCCATGACTGTCGAGGCAGTCCCGCGTATCGATGAGAACGGTAATAAGCTGGATGGGGAGAAACGTAAACTCATGCATGTCACCATGCAGACACTTGGACGTGTTGCGATTATCGGCGGCGGTGTGCTGGTTTCGGTCGCCAATGTTTTTTTGTTGCGCGATGCGGGATCGATATCAGAGGCAGAAAAAGAAGCTTTATATTTACTAGTCTATGAATTGGCTTTAATCATTCCGATCATTTCCATTTTGGGTGTGGTTTTCGCCTCATGGTTGCAGCGCCGTGAGCGCAAACGTTTTCTTGCGCTAGGACATAGCCGGC
>CAADGS010000040.1 GCA_900696615.1 uncultured beta proteobacterium | reverse complement strand
TTATCTCGTCTTCGATAGTGGCTATCACGCTTTGTGTGTCTGTTTAAATTTCAAAATACCGATGTAATCCAGTTTTGTCCGGAAGGCGGAAGGATTTTGCTGCAAATCATCGAGCGGCAGCGATAAAAAAGTCTCGATGCCCTCGCGCAAGGTTTGATAAGCCCGCATGAATGCCGCGTTGATTTCTTCCTCGGTTCCAGTGGCTTCGGCTGGGTCATCGACACCCCAATGCGAACGCAGTGCAGGGCCAAGATACGTCGGGCAGGTTTCACCGGCCGCATTGCCGCACACGGTAATCACAATATCCGGCGTGGCCGGCAAGTTGTCCCACGATTTACTGTGAAGTCCTTCGGTTGCAATACCTTCGCGTTCAAGTTGAGCGAGTGACCGCGGATGAACTCTTCCAGTCGGTTTGCTGCCTGCGCTCATCGCTTTCCAGCCGCCGGGTGCAAGATGATTAAAAATGGCTTCCGCAAGGATGGAACGGCAGGAATTTCCGGTACAAAGAAATAGTATATTCATAATTAGGCTGCGCAGCAGGATTTTGCTTTAGCGGGAATCGAGGTATCTTGTCCAAATACCGGGATAGTCTTCAACGAATGAAATGCTTCCCAAGGAATCCCCTGCGGATCAACTACCCAGTACTTATTAGATGCAGCATAACAGCATTGTGCCTTGTGTTGTTCTGCAGCGGCGGGCAAATCAACTTTAATCAGCCGGTTATTCATTTCTTTTAATTCTTCATCCGAATCGACCTGAACTCCGACATGATCCAGACCCGGCTTTACGCCTCGCGCCGATATGGCGAAATTGATAAATGGATCTTCCAACATCCATTTAGCATAGTCTGATTTACTGACAGTGGGATCGGCACCGAATAAGGCAGAGTAAAATCGGATATTATCTTGTAAATTATCGACGGCAATATGAATGTGAAAGCGTTTCATCACGTCATCTCCTTGGTTAAGTAAACAGGAAAGAATTAAGCTTAGGTTTTGTGCTCATCGGTTTTCTGCTCATCGCAGCAAATCGCAGCCGGACTGCATGGATTACCAGCACAACAATTCTCGGTAAGAAAACCCAGCAGGGCATTCATGGTTGCAAAATTAGCAGAGTAATATATGAAACGGCTTTCTTGCCGGGCAATAACCAACTCTGCATGAGTCAACTCTTTCAGATGAAAAGATAACGTAGCATTAGGAATGCTTAATTCCTTGGCTAATTGACCTGCTGAAAGACCTGCTTCTCCAGCTTGAACCAACACACGAAAAATTGTTAAACGAGTTTCTTGAGCCAACGCAGCGAGCGCTTTAATAGCAACATTTATTTCCATATTTCCAATATATTGGAAATCATGTATGTGTGTCAATTTAATTTTCGATGTAGAACTATAATGCCAACAAATCCACTTATTGACATGATCATTCCTATTTACTCATGCTCCAATTACCTTACATGTCCCGTTCGATAAATTATTCAGTCATTCCTTAACGTTTGAATAACGCCACGCCTTGTGAAATACTCACACTCTTATCAATTGAACCAGTTTTATATTCATTCAATACAGAGAAATTAAACAATGTCATTTAGCTTCGACAATTTTTATGAGACCAATCGCCGCATACTGATCTGGCTCATCCTGATCGGTTTGTTGTGGCAACTGCGCGACTTTTTCGGGTTAATTTTTATCACGTTCGTGCTGACTTTCATCGCCACGCCGCTGGTTCATTTCGGCCGTAATAAATTCAAACTGCCACACCGCTTATCCTTGGTTTTGGTGTACGTATTTTTTTTGCTGGTACTAGGCAGTTTCTTTCGCTACGTCACACCCAGCGTCATCGGCGAAGCCACCCGATTTATTGGCAATTTCAATGAAGTACAAACAAAACTAATAGAACTGGAACGCGATATCGTCAGCAAATACCCTGGCATGGAACGCCCCCTGCACGGCTATGTTCGCAGCACATTGGACGAAAACAGCTTGAGAACCATCGATAAAGTACTCAGCCATTATCGCCAGACCCTCGATTTTCCCGATGCCGATCAGCTACTGGATAAGGAACATAACCACTCCCCAGAAGATACACCGGAAGAACTCAAAAAATATTACGATAAGGAGGCTGAGTTGTTGATAAACTTTCTCCTGACCAAGCAGATGGACAAGGTTCGGGAAGAATTACCTAAGTTTATCAAACACCTGTATCAAGCAATCGGTACCATGTCTCTTGCGCTGCTTTTCAGTTTCCTGATTTTATTCGACAGTGTCCGCCTGAGCGGATTAATGAAAAGCTTACATGATTCGCGTTTAAAGGATTTTTATCTCGAAACCACACAGCCGGTCATTCGTTTTGCATTTGTGGTAGGCCGGGCGATTCAGGCACAAGCGATGATTGCATGCGTCAATACCATTTTGACTCTGATTGGCCTCATGATTCTGGGCATTCCATCTGTCGCGTTACTATCGCTGATTGTTTTCGTATGCAGTTTTATCCCCGTGCTGGGTGTGATTATTTCTACATCGCCCATGGTACTTGTCGCTTTAAATACCGGTGGGCTGACTCTGGCAATCGGTGTCGTCGTAATGATCACCATTATCCATATTATCGAAGCGTATGGTCTTAATCCCTTGATTTATGGCAAGCATTTAAAACTCAACCCCGTGTTGGTGCTCATTATTTTACTGGTTGCTTATCACAGCTTTGGTCTATGGGGGATGATTCTTGGGGTTCCCGTTGCCTATTATTTTATCCACGAAGTATTCGGCGTTCCTTTATGGGACAAACAACCGCTGCAATCAACTATTGCCAGCTTAAAACCACCGAATGATACAAACCAATCCGATCAAATATCGTAACACCCTATTTCTAGGATTATTTTTTGTATGTTATAGTAAAAACGGCATCGTATTACGCCACGCCTGTTAACACACTGTGGAGGATCAAGATGAAAAAAAGTAAGCTTGAGATACGCGAAGCAATTGTGGATACGGCTGTTGCAATCGCCGAACGCTCATCGTGGGAAGCGGTGCGTTTGTTTGATATTGCAACAGAATTAAATATTTCTTTGGATGATATCCGTCATCATTTCCGTGAAAAGGAAGAGCTAATCGATGCCTGGTTTGACCGGGCAGATAGCCAAATGCTTAAGGAAGCGGAAACAATCGCGTTTCTGTCATTATTGCCACGCGAGCGTCTTCAACATCTCATCATGAGCTGGCTGGACGCACTGGCTGCGCATCGCAAAGTGACACGCCAAATGATCGGTGCCAAACTGGAGCCGGGTCATCTGCATATCCAAATTCCTGCCATTATGCGCATCAGCCGCACCGTGCAATGGATGCGTGAAGCCGCACACCGCGATGCCACGTTTGTACGACGCGCGTTGGAAGAAACGGCATTGACCAGCATTTATCTGGCCACTTTCACATATTGGATGCGGGACACATCGGAAAGCTCGCAGCGCACGCGGGACTTCCTGTCACATAAATTAGCGCTGGCGGAAAAGCTGGATCATCTCGTTTATGGGGCTCCGCGCAAGGAAACTGCAACAGATTCTGCTGCCGGAACGCAATTCTCACAGTCCGGATCGGCTACGATTGAAACTTTATCATCGACTGAACCCGTTGTGCATCAAATGCGCACCAAGTCCGGCTAAGTCATGGATCCGCTTACGCATGCGCTAAGCGGTGCTTTACTGGCACGGGCTGCCACACAGCCGCAACAGCAATTCCATCCTGGGCGACATATTTTGCCGTTACGGTTGCAAATTGCCACAGGCTTTGCCGCAGCAGCATTTCCCGATATTGATCTGGTTCTGCGGTTGATCGATACCCTCACGTATCTAAATTGGCACCAAGGTCCAACCCATTCATTGCTTTTATTGCCGATATGGGCATGGTTGCTGGCGCAGTTTTTTTCATCGATCAATCGCAATCGTTATCGCTGGAAATGTTTTGTGCTACCCGCCAGCTTGGGTATTGCCATCCATATCGCCGGCGACTTGATCACTTCATATGGATTGATGTTGTTCGCACCCTTCTCCACCGAACGTTTTGCATTACCTTTAGTATTTGTCATCGATCCCTGGTTTACGCTGATCATCATCGTCGGCCTAATTGCCACATGGTGCTATCCCCAGCAAAGAATTGCCGCGATTCTGGCGTTGGTAGTGTTATGCGGTTATGTATTTTTTTTATGGACTTTGCATCAACAAGCTGTCAATCTGGCCAAAAACTACATTCACTCAAATAATCTGCTAAAAGCGCAAATCATCGTGCTACCGCAACCACTTTCACCGTTTCATTGGAAAATCATTATCCGTCAGGATGAAACTTACCACCTTGCCGACATTGACTTGCGGCAATCCGGTGCAAAACCGCAAGCAGAAGCTCATAAAGGGTTATTATCAAGAATAGCCGCAACCTACCGCCCAGACTTGGAAAATAATTGGCACATCTACCATCAATTTGGCGATGACCCCGCATATAAGCCGCTGATCCGCGAAGCATGGCACGATCCCGCTTTTCAAGCCTTTCGGAGCTTCGCTCAGTTTCCAATAATGGAACATATCGATAACTCAGAACATGGTCTCTGTGCCTGGTTCTACGATCTGCGTTTCAAATTTCCCGAACTACCGCCCTCTTTCCGCTATGGCGTATGCCGGCTGCATAGTGAGTCTGGTTGGAAGCTGGTTCGGCAACGGGGGTTGTTTTATATTGATTGACCATTTAAGTTAAGAAATTCACAAACTAATATAAATTATTTTATAAACAATAGTATAAATAAAATCTAATAGAGTCTATGAAAAATATTATCGCGAGCGATTTTTGGCAATGGGCATTTTCGGATTTTATGTCCAATGCCTTGCGTGGGGTTCTTGCTGAATACATAGTTGCTTGTGCTGCAGATTGCACACATTGTTCACGTACAGAATGGAACGCATACGATTTACAGACAAAGTCAGGACTGAAAATTGAAGTTAAATCAGCCGCCTATCTACAATCCTGGGAACAAAAAAAACCGAGTTCAATTCGCTTTGATATTGCTTCAAAGAAAGGATGGAATGCAGTAACCAATCAAAGTGCGGGGGAAGCCCTACGTTCTGCAGATCTGTATGTATTTTGCATTTTTGCGGCAAAAGAAAAAAAAATTGCAGACCCACTCAATCCCGATCAATGGTTTTTTTTAGTGTGTCCGACATCTGTACTGAACCAACATTTTGGAGTCCGGAAATCAGTTTCGCTCTCTACGCTGGAAGCTATTGGCCTCGAGCGATTAAACTTCGATGCCTTGCGTGCAAAAATTTTGTAGAAATATACTGATCAATTGATTGCGTCTCTTGGTCAAAATTCTTAATGGAAGAAAGTCAGCAACATTCAATAAATGCCGGTACAGTAGTTAGCGTGTGTAGTGGCCTCCCGATTAAACGGGTCCCCTTGAATACCTGACCGGCGATAAGTTTCGGTTCGTAATGCAAATCGAAATATCGACTGGGCAGTTAAATTCAGCGCCAATGATTGATATCAAATACATTCTTAAGTCCGCACTAAGTAGCGCTGACGCTTGAATATCCAGATAAAATCTCTATCCGTCCGTGTATTGTCCGTTATTTGAGTACCAAACAATACACCAGCTTGATTTACAGATACTTCGATAGCAATGCAATTATCGGTCAAGCACCTGTAGTTTTTCCCCATGAGTCGCGCAACGTGACGGCCCGATTAAACACCGGTTTTCCGGGTTTCATATCAATACGATCGGCGACAAAATAACCGTTGCGCTCAAACTGAAAGTTTTGTTCGGGCTGGGCGTCACATAATGCCGCTTCCACATACGCGGCAATAATTTGTTTTGAATCCGGATTTAATGAGGTTTTGTAATCCTTATCACCGCTATCCGGATAGGGATCGGTAAAAAGCCGGTCGTACAAACGCACTTCTGCCAATTGCGCATGTTGGACGGATAACCAGTGGATATTGCCTTTAACTTTTCGAGTTTCCGCACCTGCAGTGCCGCTTTTTGTATCCGGATCATACGTGCAGTGGATGGCTTCGATTTCGCCTTGTGAATTTTTTTCGACGCCGACACACTTGACGATGAAAGCATAACGCAGCCGCACCTCAGCCCCCGGAGACAGACGGAAATAGCCCTTGACAGGCGTTTCCATAAAATCGTCGCGTTCAATGTAAAGTGTCTTGGAAAATGGAACTGCACGTTTTCCCCATTCCGGTTTTTGCGGGTGATTGGGCGCAAAGCAATCTTCCTGGCTCCCTTCCGGATAATTATCGATAATCAGTTTTACTGGTTTCAGAATGGCGATACGACGCGGTGCATGTTCATTGAGGTCTTCGCGCAGACAATCTTCGAGCACACCCATATCGATCCAGGAATCGGCTTTGCTGATACCAATGCGTTCGGCAAACAAACGAATGGCGCGCGGCGTAAACCCGCGGCGGCGCACGCCGGCCAGCGTGCTCAAGCGCGGATCATCCCAGCCATCGACCAATTTTCTCTCCACCAATTCGATCAATTTGCGCTTGCTCATCACAGTATAGGTTAGATTCAGGCGGGCAAACTCAATTTGCTGTGGATGGCACGGTACCTTATCTGTCAGTTGATCCAGCACCCAGTCATACAGCGGACGGTGATCTTCAAATTCCAATGTGCATAAGGAATGGGTAATTTTTTCCAGCGCATCGGATATGCAGTGCGTGTAATCGTACATCGGATAAATACACCACCGATTTCCGGTGCGCTGATGATGCACGTGACGTATGCGATAAATCACAGGATCACGCATATTGATATTGGGTGAAGCCATATCGATCTTGGCGCGCAATACATATTGCCCATCGGCGAATTCACCGGCTTTCATGCGCCGGAATAAATCCATGTTCTCAGCAATGGGGCGATCACGGTAAGGGCTATTTTTGCCCGGACTGGTCAATGTGCCCCGGTATTCACGGATTTCTTCGGCGGATAAGCCTTCGACATAGGCTTTTCCTTGACCGATCAAGTGCTCAGCAAATTCGTAGAGTTGTTCAAAATAATCAGAAGAATAATATAAATGCTTACCCCAATCGAAACCCAGCCATGAAACACTGTCGCAAATTGAATCGACATACTCCTGCGCTTCCTTTTCTGGATTGGTATCGTCAAAACGCAAATGACACACACCGTCATAATCATGCGCAATACCAAAATTGAGACAAATGCTCTTGGCATGCCCGATATGCAAGTAACCGTTGGGTTCGGGTGGAAAACGCGTTTCCACGCGCCCCCCCCATTTTCCGGTTCGATTATCCTCATCAATGATATTGCGTATAAAATTGGTAAGCCCTGATTCCGCAGGGGAATTGTTTTCAGAGTTATCTTTCAAAGTTTTTCTCTCGATATGTGTGAGCATTATATTCAACCGAATTAATATTTATACCTTAATTTTCTCTCGTTAAAAGAAATTATAGCGGCGATTACCTTAAAATCCATCATTCTTGAGTAACTTGCACGCTTCAGTTTTATCAATTTATGCTGATTCAGTCATTAAGTAGCGCATACTTCAAATTTGACATTTCCCGATGCCTCGCTTAGAATTCACGCCTCTTTTTGAATACGCAGGACAGGTTTTCGTGAAAACATTTTCAGCCAAACCGCACGAAGTAATACATGAATGGTTCGTTATTGACGCAACCAACAAGGTACTAGGTCGTCTCGCTTCGCAAATTGCACATCGATTACGCGGCAAACATAAACCCATTTACACACCTCATGTCGATACGGGTGACTACATCATTGTTATCAATGCCGATAAAATACGAGTAACTGGTAATAAAATGGACGATAAAATTTATTATCGTCATACCGGCTATCCCGGTGGAATCTATGCAACGACCTATAAAAAAATGCATGCCCGGTTTCCAACACGCCCACTTGAGAAAGCCGTGAAAGGTATGCTGCCTAAAGGACCTTTAGGGTATGCAATGATAAAAAAATTGAAAGTTTATGCAGGTGATGCCCACCCGCATGTTGCCCAACAACCCAAATCACTTGAAGTTAGAGCATAATTTATGGCAATTCAATATAATTACGGAACTGGTCGACGTAAAAGCTCAGTCGCACGTGTTTTTATAAAGCCTGGTAAAGGTGCAATAATCATCAATAACAAATCGATTGATGATTATTTTTCTCGTGAAACAGGCCGTATGGTTGCCAAACAACCCCTTGAATTAACAAATCATATAAACACATTTGATATTATGGTTAATATTCACGGTGGCGGCGAGTCAGGACAAGCAGGTGCCGTGCGTCACGGTATTACTCGAGCGCTTATTGACTATGATGCAACACTTAAACCTGTATTGAGCAAAGCTGGTTTAGTTACTCGTGATGCACGAGAGGTTGAAAGAAAAAAAGTAGGCTTGCGGAAAGCGCGGCGACGCAAGCAATTCTCCAAGCGATAGTTTTTATTTTTTTTTAAAAAGCCGCCTCACTAAATGGCGGCTTTTTTATTGGAATTTTGATAAGTAATAACATTGTCTAGACAATAAGGAATTACGATGATTAATGTCGGTATAGTTGGCGGAACAGGTTACACAGGCGTGGAATTATTACGCTTACTGATACAACACCCAAAAGTAAAAATCAAAGCAATTACATCGCGCAGCGAAGCGGGCATGCCTGTTGCCGAACTCTTTACTAACTTGAGGGGATATCTAGACCTTAAATTTACGGAACCAATTGATGCAAAACTGACTAAATGTGATCTGGTATTCTTTGCTACACCGAATGGCATAGCCATGCAGCAAGCAGAATCGTTACTCAAAGCTGGGGTTAAAATTATTGATCTGGCAGCTGATTTTCGCATAAAAGATGTCACTGAGTGGGAGAAATGGTACGGCATGCAACACGCTTGCCCAAAGCTAGTCGCCGAGGCTGTTTATGGATTACCTGAAATTAACCGAGAGCACGTCAAAGATGCAAGTTTGATAGCCAATCCGGGTTGTTATCCAACTGCTGTACAGCTTGGCTTTTTACCACTCATAGAAGCCGGCGTTATTGACATAAATCACCTTATCGCCGACGTCAAATCGGGTGTCTCCGGCGCTGGCCGGAAAGCTGAAGTTCATACTCTTCTTGCAGAAGCTGCAGATAATTTCAAAGCCTATGGTGTTCCTGGGCATCGACATCTGCCCGAAATAAAACAGGGTCTCTCCAATATTGCCAAGCAATCAGTCGGGTTAACATTTGTGCCGCATTTGGTACCCATGATTCGGGGTATTCATGCCACACTCTATGCCAAATTAAACAAACAGATCGATTTGCAAAAACTATACGAGGAACGCTATCAAAATGAAGCTTTTGTTGATGTTCTCCCACCCGGTAAACATCCAGAAACTCGGTCTGTGCGTGGCTCCAACATTTGCCGTATTGCAGTGCATCAGCCGCAAGAAGACGATACTGTAGTAATACTATCTGTCACAGATAATTTGGTAAAAGGGGCCGCAGGACAAGCCATACAGAACATGAACATAATGTTTGGTTTACCTGAAACTCTGGGAATTCAACAGATCCCATTGCTACCCTGATTAAATATATTAGATTACTTGATGCCGTTACAATGCTCCCTTAATAGGCTAATCAATGTATCTGGCAAAATATTTACCAATATTCACAAACATTGATATGATTCTCTCAATTATATTCGTCCAACCAATTTGATCAAGTTTTGTGCGTTAACTGCATATCGGTAGGATGGTTTCTAATCTGCAGAGTGTGTAATTGAAAAATTCCCTTTATAAGAAGCCAAAAATTTTCTCTTCTCAAGTCGTTGTACGTCCTTATCTATCTTGGACATATCGATTTATAGTGATTGTTATTTGCTGCTTATTATTATTATCGCTTTCGTGGGCTATGTACGAAGCAGGCAGGCAATCATCGAATGATCATATTTATTTCGATGAAGAGAAAATGGTTCTTTTAAATGATGCAACAGCTTGCAGACAGACCAAGAAACAGCAATTATGCACTCAAATGGGTGATTTAATTCATCAATTACAGATCAGCGATACAACTAACGAGAATCTTACTCAACAGATAAAAATCTTAACAAATGAAAACAATGCATTAAAGGAGAAAATGGTTTTTTTCCAGCATTTGATGTCAGGAAATCCGAAAACTGGAATCTCTATTCATCAATTCAGTTTGAAAGAAACAGCAACTCCAGGTAATTATCGTTATAGCTTGACGTTGATACAAGGCGGTGAAAGGCCTAATGATTTTAAGGGTAATCTGAGATTTCAAGTTAAATTGTTACAAAATGACCAGCATAAAACCATACCGCTAACGAATAAGGATAATAAGAAAGACTTTCCTGTTAATTTTAAATTTCTCCATAGACTGGAAGAAACATTCAAAATACCCGCTAATGCGGCGGTACAAAGCATGCAAGTAGAGATTCATGATTTGAATAATAAAAAAGTAATACTGAGCCAATCTACGCAACCAACACCGTAAGGAAGAAACATGTTCGGTAAAAAAAACAAAATTAAGTTTAATAACCATATCGATACCTTAATTGGCATCCATACCACTATTAACGGCGATATCAGCTTTAAGGGCGGATTACGAATTGATGGGCATATTATCGGCAATATAGTCGCTAGCAATGAAGAACAGAGCACTCTGGTACTCAGTAACGAAGGCAGTATTACCGGTAAGATAACAGTAACCAATATTATTATTAATGGTACAGTGACCGGTCCAATTTTTGCTCAAGGCTATTTAGAATTACAAACACAAGCCAAAGTTTATGGTGATATTCATTATGGATCACTTGAAATTCATCTTGGTGCCTCAGTGGAAGGAAAAATGATCCAATTTGATAAATTGAATTCTGAGAATAGTTTGCGGTCTGAAAAGATGGTAACTTTAATTCCGGCAACATCGGAGAATCAACAAATCGCTACAGAAAGCAAAAACTTTAGTTAATGTAACGACATAAAAAAATTCTTTTATTAACAATTTATTAAAACTGAATTGATTACTATGAATATTGAAAACAATTCTCCTCTCATATTTACTGATAACGCTGCTACGAAAGTCAAACAATTGATAGAAGAAGAAGGTAATAGTGAACTCAATCTAAGGGTTTTTATCAGCGGCGGTGGATGCTCAGGCTTTCAATACGGATTTTCCTTCGATGAATCTATTAATGAAGACGATACGGTCTTGGAAAAAAACGGTGTTAAATTATTGGTTGATCCCATGAGTTTTCAATATTTGATTGGTGCAGAAATCGATTATCAAGAAAATCTGCAAGGTGCCCAGTTTGTCATAAAAAACCCTGGTGCCACAAGCACTTGCGGTTGTGGTTCTTCATTTTCGGTGTAAGTATACGGCCTGCTTTAGTACACTCCTATTAAGCGTGTTCTAGGCAGGATAAATTGCTCCCAAAATCCTATCCCCGCTTGCGCCCGTTACACTGGCAAGATTCCCGGTCTTGCGCAAAATCGTTTGTTGTGCTAACCACGCAAACGCAAAAGCTTCTACCCAATCGACTGGAATCCCGAGTTCGTCTGTCAGTGCTACTTTTTTGTTAGGCATAGCTTCTGCCAGCCTATGAATTAATAAAGCATTATGTCCCCCACCTCCGCATATGTAGATTTCTGTTGCACTGGAGCAATATTCCGATATTGCATTGGCAATTGCCAAAACCGTAAATTGCAGTAACGTTGCCTGAACATCTTGTGGCAATTCATTTCCCAATAGTTTTTTTTTCAGCCACTGAAGATTAAATAACTCTCTGCCAGTACTTTTTGGCGGTTGACGCAAGAAAAAAGTATCAGTTATTAAATTATCCAACAACTGAGGAATAACCTTACCGGATGCCGCCCACTGTCCATACTTATCATAGTTTTCTCCTGTATGGCGCAGACACCACGCATCCATCAAAATATTTCCTGGGCCGCAATCGAAACCAAAGGTATGGTTGTGTGGATCTAAGCTGGTAATATTGGCAATGCCACCAATATTAACAATCACACGATGATTTACTGCACTTTTAAAAACTGCGTGATGGAAGGCTGGTACTAGGGGCGCACCTTGACCGCCCGCAGCCATATCGCGACTTCTAAAATCCGCCACTACCGCAATCCGGGTTAATTCTGCCAGCACCGCCGCATTAACTAACTGGATCGTATAACCCTTATCTTCCTCGGGACAATGCCTAACCGTTTGACCGTGACAGCCGATAGCAATAATCTGTTCAGGATTAACAGCAGCATGTGCTAGTAAATTAACGACAGCCTCTGCGTATAGACAAGACAAGCGTTTACCGAGCATTGCTGTGCGATGCAACTCATCAAAACCCGGCTGCTGCAAGGACAGTAACTGCATCCGCAATTCGTCGTCATAAGGACGAAATAAGGTCTGAACATGTCGGGGAGTTGCGGTGCTCAGATCAGTTAAAACCACATCGACACCATCCAGACTCGTACCCGACATGATGCCAATATAGTAGTAACTTAATTCCAACGACTTATTTAATCCTTAACGGAAGTAAATATAAAAAAATTCTCAAACTATCGGTAAACTTACGAATCATTCAAGCGCGGCATAGTGCATGTTACGCATTATATTTAAGCGCGCCACCAAGGATTGCGTTTCCTTTTGAAATGTGCCTAAGTCTCTCTTTGTAATTGGGGGCGCGGATGGCAAAGCAACTTTCGTGGGGTCGCGTTGTAATCCATCAACACGTAACTCATAATGCAAGTGGGGGCCTGTTGCCATACCCGTTGAACCGACAAAACCGATTACATCGCCCTGTTTCACACGCTTGCCTTTCCCCATCCCGCTGGCAAAACGTGATAAATGTCCGTAAGCCGTTTCATATTTACCATCATGCTTGAGAACTACCAAGTTGCCATAGCCTCTTTGAGATCCGGAAAATGCGACGATTCCATTAGCGGTCGCTTTTACAGGCGTACCGGTAGGCGCTGCATAATCAATTCCGCGATGCGCTCGCCATTCTTTGAGTATAGGATGGTAACGCGCATTACTAAAACCCGAGCTAATTCTCGAGAAAGCTAACGGCGACAACAAGAAATCTTTGCGTAAACTTTCTCCTTCAGGCGTGTAATAACCTTCTGCACCGTTTGATGCTTTGAAATAAACAGCTTGATAGGACTTACCTTTGTTAATGAACTCAACAGCTAGAACGCGCCCCGTTTTGGCTCGCTTGCCGTTATCTGAGAGCGTTTCATACACGACAGTAAAACGATCGCCACGACGCAGATCGCGATAAAAATCTATCTCAGATGCAAATATCTCTGTTAATTGTATGGCGATATTGCTGGGTATACCCGCACTATCGGTAGCAGCAAAGAGAGAACTTGTGATCTCACCCGATTTCATACGAATCTCACCGTTCAGTTCAATCGGCTGTTCAGTCATGATGAATTCATCATCCGCCTTTTCCATCAAGAACAACTCTTCATTGCCGAAAAAATAGCGTAGCGTCAGTAATTCACCATCTGCATTTGTTTGCGCATAAATAGTTTTTCCTGGTTTTAATTGCCGCATCGCCCGACTATCGCGAGCAGCTTGCAAAAAATCAATAGAGTCCTGGTTATTCACATCAAGCCGGTTTAAAATTGCAGCGATCGTATCGCCGCGACGGATACTTTCCTGGTGCCAGAACGTTTGATTAGCTTGCGTATCGGCTATGGCATCAGACAATGCCAGATCAAGAACAACTTCTTCTATCAGAACTTCTTCAAACGAGGGCGTGTTGGGTGCGATACCAAATGCAGTGACCATACCGAACAGTGGGATGCTGGATAATGCGACCAACCAGCGAATTGTCTTTTTTGTTAATGTTGATGATTTTTGAGCTAGAATCCTTTGTTTACAGCCAGGGGGTGGATATAGCATATATGAAGTACCTCCAGTCATGTTTGTCTGCGACAGGCGCGAGTTTAACATAAAAATTTCAAAAACATGTACTAAGGTACAATTGAAATTACAACAAAACTAAAACAAAACACTTAGAAAAAATCAGAAAAATTACAAATCAATAAGTTAATGCTATTGTGAACACATCAATCAAAGATCAATTAGAAATCATTAAGCGTGGTAGTCACGAATTATTGGTTGAAACAGAACTGGAGAGTAAATTGAAATCCGCACGGCCTTTACGAGTCAAGGCCGGTTTTGACCCAACAGCACCGGATCTGCATTTAGGCCACACGGTATTGTTAAACAAATTACGCCAATTGCAAGACATGGGACACCACATCTTGTTCCTGATCGGCGATTATACAGGCATGATTGGCGATCCCAGCGGCAAAAATGCCACCCGTCCGCCATTAACACGCGAGCAAGTCGCGCTCAACGCTGAATCTTATACTTCGCAAGTTTTTAAAATACTCAAACCTGAATGTACTGAAGTCGTGTTTAACTCATCCTGGATGGACAAGCTAAATGCGGCCGATCTTATCAAGCTTGCCGCCACACATACGGTTGCGCGCATGTTGGAGCGTGATGATTTCGACAAACGCTATCGCAACAATCAGGCGATTGCTATTCATGAATTTCTCTATCCCTTAATTCAAGGCTACGATTCCGTGGCACTTAAGTCCGACCTCGAATTAGGCGGAACCGACCAGAAATTCAATCTCTTAGTTGGACGAGAATTGCAAAGACATTTTAACCAGCCTCAACAATGCATACTTATGATGCCGTTATTGGAGGGATTGGACGGCACCAATAAAATGTCCAAATCTATGAATAATTATGTTGGAATTACTGAAAATCCCAAGGAAATCTTCGGCAAATTAATGTCGATATCCGATCAATTGATGTGGCGATATCTGGAATTGCTATCATTTGAAACACTCGCAACTATTGCTGCATGGCGCAAAGAAGTTCAAGAAGGTCGCAACCCTCGAGATATCAAGGTAAAGCTTGCACAAGAAATCGTCGCGCGGTTTCATAGCAAGCAGGATGCCGAAGAAGCGCTGACAGACTTCGAAGCGCGCTTCAGACATGGCGCAATGCCTGACAAAATTGCCGAAATGAAAATTCAAATTCAAGAGGAGGAAATCGCTTTAGTTCAATTGCTGAAACTTACCGGATTAACCGCGAGCACCAGCGAGGCATTGCGCATGATCGATCAAAACGCGGTCAAATTGGATGGCGAAAAAGTAGAAGATAAATTGGCAAAAATTAAACGTGGAAAATCCATTGTCATACAGGTTGGTAAGCGAAAATTTACCAAAGCAATCATACAATGATCTAATTATTATCCGCCGCTATTTGCAGGATATGAAATAATCAAGTATACTTCGCCGCCAAAATTGATAAATCAATTTAAATTAAATGGTTATCAGTTTTGTATGTTGTATAGTCTCATCGTTCCTGACCTCTCTTCAATTTTTCAAGTATCTCCGAAAAATGATTAATTACCTTGGTTAGCGGCGATGCTTTTTAAATGCGCTGACAGGGTAATGCACAATCATAATTTACATATAGTATGTGAATATTGCGGGTGTATTTCATTGTCTTTTTTTAGGAAAATAACGTGTCTTTTGAAGATTTAAATTTGCATACATCCATCCTCAAGGCTGTTCACGAGGCTGGCTACACTACTCCCACACCAATTCAACAACAAGCTATTCCCGAGCTAATCGCCGGCCAAGATGTTATGGCTTGCGCACAAACTGGTACCGGAAAAACTGCTGCGTTTATGCTGCCTGCACTACATTTATTGGCAACACCGGCGCAGATACGCTGCCGCGGACCTCGCATTTTAGTACTAACACCGACTCGCGAATTAGCACTGCAAGTATCCGATGCTGCCAAAAAATACGGCAAATTTTTGCCGCGAATCAACGTAGTAAGTATTCTAGGTGGTATGCCTTACCCTTTGCAGAACAAATTACTATCACAACCCGTTGATATTTTGGTAGCTACACCGGGACGATTGATTGATCATATCCAACGTGGGCGTATTGATTTCAGACGATTGCAAATGCTTGTGCTTGATGAAGCTGACCGTATGTTGGACATGGGTTTTATCGATGATGTGGAAACCATTGCAGCGGCTACACCCAACACTCGTCAAACCTTATTATTTTCCGCCACACTGGATAACGCAATCGACAAGGTTGCCGCCAAATTATTAAAACTGCCCAAACGCATTCAAGTTGCGTCGCATAAAACCAAACTTGAAAATATCGAACAACGATTACACTATGCCGATGACATGTCGCACAAAAATCGTTTACTGGATCATGTGTTACGCGATGAAAAATTGAAGCAAGCGATTGTCTTTACCGCTACCAAACGCGATGCGGATACCCTAGCAGACAACTTGCATGCTCAAGGCTTTGCGGCTGCCGCATTGCACGGAGATATGAATCAGCGTGAGCGCAACCGTACGCTAACTCGTTTACGCAATGGCGGATTGCGAGTACTGGTAGCAACCGACGTTGCTGCAAGAGGAATCGATATCGCCGCTATTACGCATGTAATTAATTTTGATTTGCCTAAATTTGCAGAAGATTACGTGCATCGGATCGGGCGCACAGGACGGGCAGGTGCAGCGGGTGTTGCAGTTTCATTTGCATCTATAAAAGATAGCATACACCTATCCAAAATTGAACGTTACACCGGCCAGCGCATTGTTTCACATATCATTCCAGGCCTTGAGCCGCGCATCAAACCACGGTTTAATAACAACGGCTCCAGAAATACACCAAACGTAACGCAAAAACGTAAGCGCTCACCTTTCTCGGGCTACAGCGGTCGTGCAAGTTTCAGTGCAATTAACAACGGTTTGAATGGAAACAGAAATGAACAGCGTAGCCGGCCGTTTAGTCATGACGACCGTAACGGTTCTTTCAGAAATCGCAGTGCTTCCAGCGCAGGTCATCAGTTCGCTCGCACAAAGTAATTCAAATCTTTCTAATGAATAAGTCCGGAGATCTAATTCAAAAAATCTCCGGTCTTGATAATCCGATACTGCAAGAAGATTCAGTTATCCTTCCATCTTACGAAATGTAATGAGAGCCAAAGCATAAGCTGCGGCAGCAGCCCAAGCGACAGCGTGAAAACTTTCCTGCATAACCAGAAAAACAGCTAATGGCGCAGCAATAACAGAAAAGCAACCATTAATACCCCACGCCCAGGGCACTAGCTGCGGGTGCGCACGGTTAAGCATTCGCAAAGCCAACGGAAAAGGCATTCCCAGCAAAAATGCGGCTAAAACCAGAAGTATCAGTCCAATCATCCATTTCAGCGGTTCCGGCCAAATTAATCCCGCAGTAAATAAAAATGGTATCAAAAACATGGACAATAAAATGACAAGCATAATACCTACCAGAATTAAGCCAGCCGTTTTATAGGATGCTTCGATGCGGGCACTAAACGCGCTGCCGGCACCCATACCGCACAACATCGCGGCAATGACACCGGCCGCGCTATAAAGCGAGTGCCCCCAGAACAAAGCAAGTCGTTGAATCCATATTATTTCCAAGAACATGAATCCGACGCCAATTGCCGCAAAATAGCACAGCACCGCCCAGCGTCCGTCAGGTACCCAGCCCAACCATAGCAATGGCAGGAGAATCAAGACAATAGCAGCGCCAGCCAGCATCAGTCCAGTTGCAGCCACTAACACCGACCCCATTTCGACAAAGGCCAATGAACTGCTTGCAAAATATTGCTTTATCTCCTTGAGGTGACCGATTCGCAAAAACTGATGAAAATAGGGCCTAGCATCATAGGGAGGACGCACATCGAACAAATAATCATCGTAAAAGGCCGACGCGGCATCTTCAGTAAGCAGCGCGGTAAATCCTGCAATCAACCGATCTTCTTCCATGACATGAAATCGGTCTGTGATCACCGGACCTTCTCCGGGTGACCACAGCCGATCAAATCCTTTAGTTTGTGAAAATACCTCCAGCTTTTCTTGCGCGGTTTCGTTCATAGCTCGCTTCGATACCACGATAGACAACATATCCCAACTTCTGATTGCAGCGATATGAACCGATAAATCGGACACGCCCGCCTCACGCAGGGTATCCGCAACGAGCGCTAAAAGTTTTAAACTCTGACGCGGCGGCTGGTCAAGGTAAACACTAAAAGCTAACAAGCCTTCTTCACTCAGCGCTTCCCACAAAAGGCGGAATGATTCCCGCGTCAACAGATAATCTTCCTGCAAGGCTTGCAGGCCGACACCCCCGCCAAACGAACCTTGTAACGGTAATAGAATCAGATCGTAGCTCCTTCGATGCGCTCAAGAAAGCACGGCCTTCACGCGTAACAACCGTAAGCCGGTCATCGCGATATTGCTCACGCAACCGCTGTGATAAGACGGGATGAGGTTCTACTGCATCTATC
This sequence comes from uncultured beta proteobacterium, assembly GCA_900696615.1. Taxonomy (GTDB): domain Bacteria; phylum Pseudomonadota; class Gammaproteobacteria; order Burkholderiales; family Nitrosomonadaceae; genus Nitrosomonas. The sequence goes on along the minus strand of CAADGS010000040.1, from coordinate 1,745 downwards.
CGAATATTATCTTGACTCAGTAAATGCGCCACTGCCGCCCCACCTGCATGTAATACGAGCGCATATAACGGCGTTGCCAGCACAAACGGCAAAGCCTGTACGCTTTCATTTAGCACTGCTGCATCAGTAAGTAATACGCCGTAAGCATCACCATTGCGATAAATATGCGGTGCAATTGGTACCGTGCCGCGAAACAACAAGCTAAGACCATGTCCATAGCGCAACGCAGGAGACTGTACAATTTGAATCCGGCCCATAGGATGAGGTGTATCGCTAATTATCTGCGATTGAGGCAATCGTAACGCATAACTGATTGCTTTATAAGGTGAAGGGTTAATTTCCGTAATCAGCACAACACTTGCCAGTGCACCGAATAGCAACAGAGCACTTAGCCATGTATGCCGCAACAGCCATGAAGCGAATGCAAAAGCTGCCGCACACAACGCAAAGCCCTGAGCCGGTGAAAAGGAAAACAAAACCAAAAGTCCTGCTCCAGATCCTGCTGCCGAACCAAGCAGATTCGCCGCATAGCGACGCCCAATCGACTCGGCATCGCGCATCAAAATTAAACCGAGAAATAACGCTCCACTAAAAAAAGGCAAGAAAACTAGGCCAGTACTGGCCAGCAGCAGCCCCCAACTGCGCAGATCAATAAACAGCAAGGGGAAATCTGTCACTGCTGCTATTTGCAGCGCCAAAGGTAGTGCCAGCAAGCAGCTCACCGCAGCACCCATCAGGCAAAACTGAGAGATCACTTCGACGTGAAGCAACAAGGTATTACGCGCAAGCGCCAGAACCGTGCCGCTACTGCCAAATCCCAACAGAGCAAGAGAAATTACAGCGTAAGCGAAATGGTGACCCTGCACCTGCGCCAGGGCCTGCATTAGTACGATCTGCAATGCGATCAATGCCAGCGAGCATACGAACAATGCAATATCTATAGTTGATAATCGCATACTGGTACAATACATGATCGGTTTTATCCTCTCGTCAATGGAACAAAACGCACTGGCAAAAGATTTTGCGTACGTATTTGATCTCCATCTTTAATAACGAGAACAAGCATCTGAACCAAGTAAGGCGTTCCTACCGGAATGATCATCCGCCCGCCATCTTTTAACTGATCGATCAACGGTGGCGGAATATGGGACGCAGCAGCAGTGACAACAATCACATCGAACGGCGCGTGTTCGGACCAACCATAATAACCATCGGCGTGTTTGATACTGATGTTGTCATAGCCAATATTATGCAGACGTGCCTGCGCCTGTTGCGCGAGTTCGGGAATAATTTCTACGGTGTATACATGTTTAACGATTTGCGCCAGCACGGCCGCTTGATAACCGCTGCCTGCACCAATTTCAAGTACACGGAAATCCGGTTTTACCCTTGCCATCTCCGTCATATAAGCGACAATATATGGCTGCGATATTGTCTGACCATAGCCAATTGGTACGGCATGGTCTTCATAAGCAAAACGTTCTTCCCGCTCGGGTACAAACAGATGCCGAGGTGTGCCGCGCATGGCGCTGAGAACATTTTGATCATACACGCCTCTGGCAACGATCTGCTCGGTAACCATTTTTTCCCGCAATGTACGCATTCGATCAGTATCCTTCGCCTGCGCCGCGACAGCTCCTAATAGGCAAATCAGTAATGGGAAAAATAACTGTCTACCTGTTGCCATGCTAAATGACCTCTTTTACTGTACAACAGTCTACTAACCAGAAAGGTTTGCAGGCGCT
>CAADGS010000039.1 GCA_900696615.1 uncultured beta proteobacterium | reverse complement strand
TCAGTATGCTCGAAGTGCCGCTGGAAATATCGCATATGGACAATTGCGTACTGTACGACGATGTGGCTTTTTTGCCTAAGTGGCCGGGTGTGCCGGTTGGCAATGAAGAAGGTGAGTTGATTGCCCAAGCGATTGGTGACAAACGTGCCTTGTTGCTGGCGCATCATGGTCTACTAATTGCAGGTCCGAGTATCGAAGAAGCGTGCATGCTAGCGATTGCGTTTGAACGAACTGCGCGCATGCAATTATTGGCTGCGGCGGCGGGAAAAATTCAACCGATCGAACCTGATTTAGGGCGGGAAGCGCACGACTGGATTCTGCGGGGTCAGCGCAGCGCAGTGGGTTTTGCTTATTATGCGCGGCGAAGCCTGAAAAAGCATTCGGATTGCCTGCAATAAAATTTCTAGCATGGTAGAGCTTATTGCTTAATTATTATTTGTGCGGCCGGTGCAGATATGAATTGTACCGTTTGGCTGTTTCAGTTAGAATCCGCTCTGCTTAGGCGCGTAGCTCAGCTGGTTAGAGCACCACCTTGACATGGTGGGGGTCGTTGGTTCGAGTCCAATCGCGCCTACCAATCAACTGCGGCGATTTAAATATCTCCGCTGACAGTATCCACACAATGCAAACATCTCAACCTGTTCAACGCAATATTGAAAATCTTGGGACTAAACACAAACGATGACCTATTTATTCAATGATTCGGCGAAGTTTGCGGATGAGTTGATTGAAGGTTATGCAGCCGCACACCGGGATAAAATATTGCGAGTCGATGGCGGCGTCATTCGCCGCCATAAGGCCAGGCCTGGTCAAGTAGTTGTGGTGATCGGCGGTGGTTCGGGGCATTATCCCGCTTTTGGCGGTTTTGTCGGTCACGGGCTGGTGCATGGCGCTGTACTGGGGAACGTCTTTGCAGCACCCTCGGCGCAACAAATCTGTCAGGTGGCGCAGGCTGTGAGTGTTGGTGGTGGCATCCTGTTTTGTTATGCAAATTATGCCGGTGACGTGCTCAATTTCAATCAAGCGCAAAAGCGGCTTCGTTCTGCAGGTCTTGATGTGCGCTCGGTGGTGGTAACGGATGACATCGCGTCGGCCTCGTTAGATGAGAATCACAAGCGCCGCGGCATTGCCGGGACGTTACCGGTATTTAAAGCGGCCGCTGTTGCTGCCGATGCCGGAAAATCACTTCACGAAGTGGCATGCATAGCAGCCGAAGCCAATGATCGGGTGCGTTCACTGGGTGTGGCGTTTTCAGGCTGTACACTTCCTGGCGCTACTAAACCGCTATTTGAAGTGATGCGCGGTAAAATGGAAGTCGGCATGGGTATACACGGTGAACCCGGCCTCTCGCGCATTGACGCGCCAAGTGCCGATGGCTTAGCGCAATTGCTGGTCGATAAATTGCTTGCTGAAACTCCTGCAACTGTTAAAAGTCTTGCCGGTGCACGCATCGGCGTGATACTCAATGGCCTAGGTGCGGTGAAATATGAAGAATTATTTGTTGTCTACCGCAAAATCGATCAATTATTAGCCGCCCGCGGATTGATAATCATCGAGCCCGTAGTGGATGAATTGATCACCAGTTTTGATATGGCGGGTGTTTCGCTCACGCTATTCTGGCTAAACGATGAACTTGAACAAACTTGGGTTGCTGCAACGGATACGCCGGCGTTTCATCGAGGTACAATTGCCCATGTTGCGTCAGTCATTGAAAATGATGTTAGTACGACCCGATATCAAGATGTTTATCCGGTAAAACCAGGATCCACCGAATCACAAGTTGCGGCAAGAGTTGTGCTTGCAGCTCTCGAAGCCGCTCATAATGCAGTTGAAGAAAAGCTGGAGGAGCTCGGTCGCTTGGATGCGATTGCAGGGGATGGCGATCATGGTTTGGGTATGCAACGCGGACTCGCAGCAGCTGTCGAAGCCGCCAAGCAAGCGCTGGTGACACAGGCCGGCGCAGGTCGCGTATTGATTGCTGCCGGCGATGCTTGGTCCGATCGTGCTGGCGGTACGTCGGGTGCGCTGTGGGGCGTCATGCTGCGTAATCTTGGGAATGTGGTAGGTGATGATAACAAGCCTGATGCTTCAACGCTTACGGCAGGTGTTGCTGCCGCACTTGAAGGTGTGATGAATCTGGGTAAAGCTAAGCTTGGCGATAAAACTTTGGTTGATGTATTGCAACCATTTTCGGCAGCATTAGCAACGGGAGTGGCGCGTAATCTTTCGATGGTTGATATCTGGACAGCTGCCGCTGATATTGCCGAAAAGGCTGCGCAAGCTACTCAGAATCTTACTCCGCGAATTGGACGCGCTCGTCCGCATGCTGAGAAAAGTATCGGCACGCCCGATCCGGGTGCTGTTTCGATGGCATTAATCATTTGCGCAGTGGATAAGGTTATTCGAGCACACTGCTCTTGAAGAATTTTTGAGTAATGGCTATTTCAAGTTCGGAGAAATACTTTTTTAAGATTTTTCTGAGCGTTGGAATGACCAATGCTAAATACTCAATGCGCGCATACGCTGAAATTACAGATCGATTCCTTCTTGCGCTTGTATCCCGCTGCGAAATGCGTGTTTGATATCGTTCATTTCGGTGACAGTATCCGCTGCATCACAGAGTTCTTTCGGTGCACCGCGCCCGGTTATGATGACATGCTGCATCGGGGGGCGGTTTTTGAGATCGTTCAATACCAGAATCAAATCTAGCCAGCCGAATTTGAGCGGATAGGTCAGTTCATCGAGCACGATCAGATCGAAAGATGGATCGTGCAACATTTCCTGCACGATAGCCCAGCCGCGCTGGGCTGTTTCCCTATCGCGATCCAAATTTTGCGTGTCCCAGGTGTATCCTTCCCCCAGAACATGCCAGACAACATGGTTTTGTTTGCGGAAAAAAGCTTCTTCACCGGTATCCGAGCGGCCTTTAATAAATTGCGCGACGCCTACTCGCATGCCATGACCCAGTGCCCGTGCGATCATGCCGAATGCTGAACTGGATTTGCCCTTGCCGTTACCGGTAAGGATTAGTAATAAACCTTGTTTACGATCTGCGCGTGCGATGGCAGCATCGATGACTTCTTTTTTGCGTTGCATACGCGCACGGTGGCGTTGCGCGCGCTCGGAATCGGTCATGCCATTATCCTGCCGGGGTATTGCGCGACTTGAATTGTGAAGCCATTATTGTGAAAACTATATGTATCAAAATGGTAATACCTACGTAAAATCCGAATGTTTCGATATACATCGGAAAATATTTGAACAATTGTTCGCCAAACTCATACCAGTTTGTTTCAGCAATGCGCCCGGAGAAGAAATAAAAGCCGCCACCGGAAAATAGTTCGCATACCGTTAAGCCCGCAAAACCGCTGAGAGAAAGCGGCATAAAAGTATTCCATGCGAATTGATAACGTTTCGCATACCAGCGGCCGGCGAGCCATAAGGAAGTATAAGCCGGCATAAGAAAAACATAAGCGGGTGTAATACAAAAATCGCTGACGCCACCCCATGTGTACGCTGCAAAATCGAGCCACCAACTCAACGCAAAGAATCCTGGCAGTAGCCATACGGAACGAAGATAGATACCGGCAAGAAAGAAAATTGCCCACGAGGCGTCTGCCAGGTTGTGTACCGATGTAAAGTGATGGCTGCGGGTTAAAATCATCGATACTGCCAGTAACAGTGCAACCATTATTTGATTGCGGAAAGATAAATTCGGCATATTGAACTCCTGATTAAGGTTGATAACGTACCATGGCAAAGAAATTGCGTCCGGGCTGATTAAAGAATGCTGCTGTTTCATATCGCTCATTGAATACATTTTCAATGCGTCCTTGTAAACGCCAGTGCTTATTGAAAATGTATTCCGCGCGCAAGTCAAATTTGACATAACTGTCTAGTTTTCGTGCATTGCTCAGATCATCGAAGCGTTCACCCTCTACCAATAGCATCGCGCCAACACTGTAATGTTGACCAAGCTGACGATCAGCGTCCAATCGAAATGATTGTTCAGCGCGCCGGGGTAATATATTACCGCGATTTAAGCCGGTGGAACGATTCTCGGGATCAAGCAATGTCAGATTGGTATTGAATTGCCAACCTTTAATCTGAGTACTGAATATGCCTTCAAATCCACGAATGCGCGCTTTGTCGACATTAACGGGTGAGAAAGTTGTAGCATCAAATGCAATCAAATGATCAATATGGGTTTCATACACATTCAACGACCAATCTCCCCAGGCAGCTTTGCCGCGCGTGCCAAATTCATAACTGAGCGAGTCCTCCGGACGCAGATTGGGGTTGCTGGAAAAGGGAAAATACAGTTCATTGAAAGTGGGTGCTTTAAAAGCGGTACCAAAATTAGCGAGCAGACGAACATTCTCAGTCAATGGAAAGCCCCAGCCTACACCTCCTGTTACGCGGCTGCCAAATTGTTGATTGTCATCGTGGCGCACGGACAACTGAAAATCGTGTTTGGCAATCGTTGCTTGATGCTGGGCGAACACACCCCAATTAGTACGCGAATGCACGGTAAAAGCCTCGCTGCTGCGGACATGATCTTTCTGATAATCCATGCCGATGGTCAGCACGTGATTGGGATTGATGGTGAAATCATTCAGTACGGAAATTGTATCGCGTATGGTATTAAACCGGTCACGGAAAGTGCCGCCAAAAAAATTGTCCGAGTCTTCCCGGCTGCGGCCACCAATCAGGTTGATGCGCCAGAAATTCAGTGGAGAATAGCGTGCGGTACCGCCGATGACTTGTTGCATCAGAACGGCCTTATTGGAGAAGCTGCCATCATATTGGGTTTTCCCGGCAGATTGCATAAAATTGGCGTCAATCTCCAATCCATTCTGAAAGCGATACCCGGCGCGCGCAGAACCGGCAACATTGCGATATCCATCCCGATCGGGTTGCGGCTCATCAATAAAGCAACCAGCAGTACTGGAGCCGGTGCATGCATTAAATCCCTGCGTGCCAATACCGCTGGCTGTCATGTTGAACCAGCCTTGCTTGCCACCGTAGGACAGGCCGGTGGAACCTTCCAATGTACCAAAGCTGCCGCCGCCAAAACCAAAATTCTGCCTAAATCCTACACCATCACCTTTGCGTGTAAAGATATGAATTACTCCGCCGATTGCCTCGGAGCCATACAAGCTGGAGCGCGGACCGCGTACAATTTCAATGCGGTCAATTTGCTCAATGGGAATATTCTCAAATGCGGTTGTGCCCGATGTGGCGGAGCCGACCTTGATGTTATCGATCATAACGAGCACATGGTCCGATTCTGTTCCACGCATTTGCATAAAAGTAGCTTTACCGGGTCCACCTTGGTTGACAACATTGATTCCTGGCACTCCACGGAACAAATCCTGAATTGAACGTGCTTGCTGGCGTTCTATGTCCTTACGCGTAATGACTGTTACTGAAGCTAATGTGGCATCGGCTGTTTGCGCCGTGCGCGTTGCCGTGACGATGACCGGTTTTTCCAAATGGTCGGTATTGGCGGCAAAAGTACTGCCGGTTAAGCCAAGATAAAATATTATAGCCAGTACCGGGAAGCGGTAGTTCTGCATGGTTTGATTCCTTCGCGCACACCCGCGCGTTATCGAATGTAAAAATAAACCGATGCGGAAGGATATTCAGGGATGGATTAACGAATCAGGCAAATAAACCGATCGAAATGCCACGATTGATTGCCCTCCGCAATCCGGTAGTAATGTCGGCTTTAGGCCGGTATCCGGACTGATGAGTGGGAAATATCCCTGACTCTGCGCCTTCCCGTTATTCGCACAGTGGCGTGATGCAGATCATTAACTCATTAACCGTTGCGGGGGCAGTGCTGGGATTGTTCGCTTTTAGCGGAAACGCACCAGCTTCCCGTTTAACTTTCAAGAAAGGACTTGAAAGCACCTGAAGCGATGTGCGCGGAACTTACCTCATATAGAGGCGATAGTCAAATCTTGTGCATAGCGAGTTAAGCGGATATTTTCGCTCATTTATATGGTTTGTTGATGACTATCAATATGTTAAAGAAAATTATGACATGGATTCCCAATATAATGCGTCAACCCAGCAAACTTCACACAGCTAAGTCAATATGAGTTGTTTTTGCGTAGAAGCCATTGATTTATTAAAGGAATACATGCCGCAATACAATATTGTTTAAAGTCAAACATATATTGCTTCCATAGGTTATGGATCCGTTGCAAGTAGGGAAGAAAAATGCAATACGTACGTGTGTTTGACAGCCTCTTATGCTTTCAGTACACTGAATTTCAAAGTAATTTGCTTTCTCTTAATCTATTTCAACCCTAGCGAGCAATTAAAATTCATGGATATCAATGCTATCCCAGTAGGCGCCAATGTGCCTACAAATGTTAACGTCATCATCGAAGTACCAACTGGTGGTGAACCTGTTAAATATGAGTTCGATAAACAATCCGGCGCATTGTTTGTAGATCGTATTTTGCACACGCCGATGCGTTATCCGGCTAATTACGGCTTTATTCCGCATACATTATGTGACGATGGTGACCCGCTTGATGCGCTCGTTATTGCCCGTTCGCCATTCCTCGCGGGTTGTGTGGTGCGTGCCCGCCCCATTGCACTGCTTCACCTTGAAGACGAGCATGGTGGTGATGAGAAGCTGATTTGCGTACCGGACAACAAAACTTTTCCGTATTACACTCATGTTCGTGAACGGGATCATTTGCCTGACATCGTGTTCCAGCAAATTGAACATTTCTTTACACATTATAAGGACCTTGAACCCGAAAAATGGGTGCGTGTCGGCCACTGGGGAAATGCTGCCGAAGCCCATGAAATGGTTATGCAAGCGATCAAAATGGCCGAAGCTGCGGGGTGAGTTATTAAAAAGGATTTGGAACGGCAACCAAGCCATATGTTCCCTGGTTGTTCACGTTAGATTAGATTGATTAACATCCGAATACCCAAGCTATATAACAACACGACAAAAATTGTTCGTAAAATACCAGTCTTAGTAGAATGAGTGAGCTTAGCACCGAGCGGCGCTGTTAGCATGCTGGCCAGTACTAACCAGCCTAAGGCCGGTAAATAAACATACCCGAAACTGTAATTAGGTAAAGGCTCGGGTTGCAAGTATCCGTTTACGACATAGCCGGCGCTCCCTGCTACCGCTATGGGAAAACCGATCGCAGCGGCTGTACCGATGGCATGTTGTAATTTGACTTTGCATAACGTCAGAAATGGCACCGACAGTAATCCACCGCCAATGGCGACTAGACTGGAGAGGGCACCGATAACGCTTCCTACGAATAACATACCTGTTTCTCCAGGTAGGCGGAACATTGGACTGGGGCGGAATTGCAGTAGCATTTGGGTGGCAGCATAAAAAATGAAAATGACAAAAATGAGACTTAATAGCTGCCCAGTCATTGAGCTTGCCAGAGCCGCTCCGGCAAAAGTGCCGAGAAAAATGCCCGGTGTGATATTTTTTACGATCTGCCAGTTTACGGCGCCATGTTGGTGGTGCATACGCAGACTCGCTGCCGAGGTAAAAATGATAGTGGCCATCGTAGTTCCCAGTGCCATGTGTATAATGCGATCCGCAGGAAATCCCTGAGCGCTGAATACGCTAATCAGAGCTGGTACAATGATCAGCCCGCCGCCGATGCCGAGCAAACCAGCAAAGAATCCCACAAAAGCTCCGGTCAAGAGATAAATTAGCCACCATTCCATAGATTACCTAGCTTGTATATTATCAGTTGCATTACAGAATGCTTAGGATGAATTGCCATTCCGCGGGATCGACTGGCGTGATCGATAAGCGATTACCTATTTGCAATATACGCATCTTGCGTAACTCAGGGTATTGTCTGAGCTCTTTAATGGGAATCGGGCGCGTTTTTTGGATCAGAGTGATGTCGACATTAAACCAGCGTGGGTGGTCTCGCATTGCTTTGGCATCATAATATTTGTTGCTGGGGTTAAATTGCGTGGCATCCGGATAGGCCGGTTTGCTGACGGTTGCAATGCCCATGATACCGGGATCTTTGCAACACGAGTGATAGAAAAAAACCTGATCGCCCATGGTCATTTGATGGCGCATAAAATTACGTGCCTGATAATTGCGCACACCTTCCCAGGCAATTGTTTGATTGGGCAGTGCTGCAAAATCATCAATGCTGAATTCATAAGGTTCCGATTTCATGAGCCAGTAACGCATTTTCGATAACTTGTCTGTGTGTGTCAAATTGCAAATTGTTGCGATAAAGTTTTGCAAGTATGTTATTTTTATGAGCAATTTTGTTTGCGCATTTTAACTATTTTTTACAATGAATAATTACAAACTTTCTGATGTCGTGGTGGAAGACTGGGTACAGGGTGGGCCTGTTGATCTGAGTGATTTACGTGGGTCGGTAGTTATGATTGAAGTTTTTCAGGTGAACTGTCCGGGGTGTTTTTTGCACGCATTACCACGAGCCATTGATTTGCATCATCGCTATGCTTCGCAAGGGCTAGCGGTAATCGGTCTGGCAACTGCTTTTGAAGATTATGATAAGAACACCTTAGAGAATTTGCAGAAATTAATACGAACGGGTGAGGTTGTCGGTGAAACTTATAAAGCGCTCAATCGATACGATCAGTTATCTGAAGGAAAACTGAAATGGCAAATACCTTTCCCGGTTGGCATGGATCGGATTACCGCTGAAACTGAACCGGTTACCGAAGAGCGCGTCTACCTTTACGCAACACAATTTCTTGCAGATTTTGACAAAATCGGCGACGAGCAAAAAAAATCTGTATTTGAACAAGTGAAACGTTATTTGGAACAAAAGTCAATGCGAGCTGAGACTTTCGAACGCTTTGCGTTGCAAGGTACGCCATCTTGTATTTTGTTTGATCGTAAAGGCGAATTAAAAGATGTTTCGTTTGGTCAGATAGACTATAAACAGGCTATGGTTGAGCATTTTCTGGCAGAAAAATAAATAAACCGAAATTAACCTAGTGTTGAAAAAAAAAACTGAAAATTGAAGGGGCAAGAAACCAGTTCGTTTCTTGCCCCCAAGAAGCTCCCCACATATGCCGTCAGACCATCATCTTGAACCATAAGGTTCAAGGCGGTTGTTTCATGGACACATCAGGCACTTCCATAAAAGGGAGCGCACAACAGTATCGCTATAATCCACAACCATTTTTAATGAATTGGTTCAAAGATTATAAGCCTTAACGTACATCGCAGGGATTAACCTTCTTAAAGAAAATCAAGCTTCTTTTTTGGTAATGGCTTCATCAACTTTTTTCTTTAATAAAACAATTCTACGCTTAAATTCATCAATGTCAAAGCCAGTGCCATGACGCATCATCAGTAATTCATGCGTGATACTTAACGCCGCAATAATTGCAATACGATCGGAATCAACAAATTTTCCCTCCGCTTTGACTTCTTGGATTTTTTTATCCAGATAAGCCGCTGCAAGCTGAATTTCTTCTTCCTCCTCATTTGGACAGGTCACGCAAAAATCACGCCCCATTATGTTTATAGTCAGAATCTTATTAGTCATTATCTGGAATGTTTAACAAAAGTATTTCAAGCCGACTGGCAGCAGCATGTATTTTTTCATTAAGTTTTTTGTTTTGGGCATAACTATCTGCAAGTTTCTTACGCAATTGAGTATTTTCTGAGCAAGTATCTTGATACAAGCGTAAAAGTTGAGAAACTTTTTCTTCGAGAGATTTCAGTTCCGTTTTCATCAACACTCACTATTCTTGAAACATTGCAAGCTATCGAATAGCATAAACTGATTGTTCAAAATGCCATAGTTAGTTAGTGCATGCTTTTACAATTTACGATGTGTGCCATCACAATATGGAGCATTACCGGTTTTCTTGCACGTGCATAACCAAGCCGTTTTATTCTCAGTAACGCTGAACTTTATGGGTGTAAATCCAGTGTCTTTGTGTGAACCATCACAGAAGGGTTGAGATTTGCTACGGCCGCAACTGCACCAATAGTAGTTTTTCTCGGCTTCCAGGGTAACTTCAATGGGTGAAAAAGTTTGTTTTATTTCCGAAGATTGACTCATATTCGACTCCTCATCAATATTGTAAGCATAATTACTTATACCGGTTATTTTGAGCATGGTAAATCACCTTTATCGATTTATAACATGTTTTTTTATGCTCGAAGTAACAGCTAAGTAGGGGTTTATATAAGGCTCTTCTCAACTATGCTTATCTTAGTTCATGATTAAGTATATGTAATTCTTTCCTCTTAAATATTTTTATACAAATAATCGCAATGCGCTAGGACTTCCCGCGATGATGTGATTTTTTCTCATGGCAGCTTGTATGTCGATTAATTGTTGCTTACTTTTTTGGATACCGCTGTCGCTTAACGGGACACGGTTGTCATCGACCATAATACCACCCAGCGTATTGGAGAAAATCTTAGCAAGATGGGTCATTTGATCAAATACTCTTTCTCCATGTGCGACTCGTGGAACATCCAACAGGAAAGTGACGCCATGCGTCGTTAAAGATTTCATGTTCTCAGGCAGAAAAGGGGATGATTCATAGTTACTTAAAACGAACAGTACATGATTGCTTTCATCGCGGTATTTGAAAACGCCATCTGATTCAAGTCTGAATCCTGAGGCTTCTGCTAAAGCGCGAATCTTGGTTCCAACAAATGCACCTTCGTCTTTACTGATAATATTAATGCCAATCATTACATCTACTTCAGCACAAAATCTATCTAACAGAACTGACTTCTCATGCACGTTGACAATATCGGGACATTCGGCTGTTGCATGAACTTGCGAGGCGAAGTCTTGCACTAAATCGCGGAATTTGGATAAGTTAACTTCGCTAATCGGACCGGATCGATCGGCAAGTTGCAGGCAGCCTCTTAAAAACATATAGCCGTCGCTGTCGACATTTGTTTCATTGGTGATTTCTTCCCATGTTTCCTCTTTGTTTTTTTGACCGAGCCAGCAAACCGGTTTCCCAAAATCAAATTTTCTTTGTAATAATTTAGCGATAAAGGTATTGGGTATGACTGATTCCGATCGGATATTTACGATGTAATTGGTATTGCCGTCATAATCCAATATTGGTGACGGAGTTGATGAACTGGAAGGTGAATGAGCCGAAGCATTGGCAATAGGCGAGGCGGGAGTTGCTCTAGGTTGCTCAGTATAAGGTCCCGATAAATCAGCCTGAAGAAACGGATCGGATTCCGTAATCGGGGTTTTATTGAACTTGGGTTCTATTCTTTGCATCGTGTCTTCCGTATCCTGCGTATCCAGGAGGATATCGCTATGCTCATGGTCGAATGCTGATTGTATTTTTCGTCGATAACGCTGTTGTTGCAGCCAATTGAAAATTGCAACACCGGCGATCACAATAGCGCCGATGATAATCAAGCTCAACTGCAAGTCACTCATATTATTTAATATCTCCATGTTATCTCCTAAAAAACCTCGTCTACTAAGCGCGTAAATTCAATCATGCCAGCTTCATGTCATTCATTACAAGCTAGACTGCTGGTTGTTTAATCCGTTTTCCCATTTTGATGGCCTCGGCGATATCAACAGCCACTATTCTCGATACCCCTTGTTCTTGCATTGTAACTCCAATTAATTGCTGTGCCATCTCCATTGTAATTTTATTATGACTGATAAAAATGAATTGGGTGTGTTGTGCCATTTTTCTCACTAACTGGCAAAATCTATTGGTATTGGCGTCATCAAGCGGGGCATCCACTTCGTCCAATAAGCAAAATGGCGCGGGATTCAATCGAAATAATGAAAATATTAATGCTAGCGCTGTAAGTGCTTTTTCTCCACCCGACAAAACATGAATAGAATTATTTTTTTTCCCCGGTGGTTGCGCCATTAATAACAATCCTGCATCCATGATCGTGCCTTCGCTTAATTCAAGCTTGGCGTGGCCGCCTGCGAAAATTACCGGAAAAATTTCGTTTAGATACTGATTAACCTGTTCAAAAGTCGCTTGCAAGCGTAGGTGCGTTTCATGATCGATTTGCTGGATAGCGCTTTCCAATGTTGCTACAGCTTCATTTAAATCTTGCAATTGCAAAAGTAAATCGGATTGCCGTGTGCGGGCATGTTCCAGTTCTTCCAGTGCAGCAAGATTGACGAGTCCCAATGCCGCAATGTCACTGTTCAATTGATCGATCTCCGATTGAAGTGCTGCAATACTTTTTTTGCCCGTGAGTGGTAAAAGCAGTGCCGTATCGATTTGTGCTTCGCTTAGCCATTCATCCAATTGATCAATGGTGATACGAATTGCTTGTTCTTTGAGACGGACTTGGTTGATAGCGTCCTGCAATGAATATACTTTTTGTTCCGATGCTAGGCGGGCATTTTCTATATCCCGCAAATATTTCGCTGTATCCTCCACTTCCTGACGTATCTGCAGAGTTTCCTGTTCAATGGATTTTCGTTGTATCCGGACGGTTTGCAGCAGTTGATTAGGAGAAGTTTCATCTAAACTCCCAATTTCTTCACGTAAATGACTATGCTTTTCCGTCAGCTTCTGCAAGTCTTCTTCTATGGCAGATAGTGTGTGTTCTATTTCACTAATTTTATGGTCGCAGGTTTTGACGTGAAAAGCTGCTTCCTGCATTTTTTGTGACGCTAACTGCGCACTTTGTCTCTGTTGCGTAACTAATTGATTGGCTGCTTCCCAGCGAAGTTGAGCTTGCTGTGTAAGGTTTTTTACTACGTCGATATGTTTCGAGTTTTTTGTTAACTGTTGTCTAGCTGAATTCTGCAGTGATCGTTCATTCTCGAGTGCTAGGTTGATTTCCTCGAGTTCAGTATTTATCTGATGGTTACGGTGAGCGGTGCGCTCATTGATTTGAGTAAGCTTGACGATTTCCAGCTGTAATACATGGTGTTGTTGTTGTAATTGCTGATAGTTATCGTGCGATTGCTTCATTTCATAGTTAAGATTGCTGTTCTGTTGCTCGGAAACTTCGAGTAAATCACGCTGATTGTCGAGCTGAAACGTTAATTGATCAATTTCGATTTGTAATGCGGTTAATTCCTGTTGTCTCGATAAAACACCATGTAATTGAGAATCGGGTGCATAAAAAGTAAGGCTGTTTCGAGTAATCATATGTCCCTGAGGCGTAACGAGTATTTCACCAGCGTTTAATGACGACCGCTTGTTTAGCCCTTGTTGAAGATCATCGATTACATATATATGGCATAACCAGTCTGCGAGCACGGATTGAGTCCCGGATTGGTGGATCGTTACATGCGTAAGCAATTTTGCCAGTTGCTTCGACGTGGAGGAAGTTGTTGGCTCAACCTTCGGAATGTTCGCCTGATTAGTTTGAGTTGTTTCAAAAATGGCCCATTTGTAAACCGGCGTGTCGTCGATCCACTTCTGGTTAAGGAATGATTGTTCAAACGAAATACCGTTCAATCGTTCACGTAGAATCGCTTCCACAGCATTTTCCCATTCTGGTTTAACGGTAATGTGCTGCCATAAGCGGGGTAGACCATCCAACTGATGTTTACGCAACCATTTTGTCACATCTTGATTGCTGTCAAGTTTTTGTTGCAGATTTTGCAATGCATTGAAACGCGCTGTCATGTGCGACAATCTATTGCGCAGATCTTGAATGTTATCTGTGATGTCTTGTTTGTGTTCACTGCATGCAGAGCGTTGTTTTTCTAATGCTAGTTGTTCAGCGTGTCGCTGCTGCAAACTGGATTGCGTTTGGTCGAGCGTCAGTTGCAATTGTGTCAGTTGAGAGGAAT
>CAADGS010000038.1 GCA_900696615.1 uncultured beta proteobacterium | reverse complement strand
CGTGATGTTGCAGAAAAGATTCCTTTTAGCCATCGTTTGACAATAGGCGATTTGTTTCGTATCCAGCGATGGAAAACCAAAGCGGAACAATTGGTTAATGTATATCGCGCGGGGAATATCATTATCAATCCCGTCAATGCATTGTTGGGAGAAGCCTGGCGGCACCTGCGCGAACGCAGCTTCGGATTGGCGAGAGATGAACTGCACCGCTGGTTTTTGCGCACTTATGTACGTAAGGTGGGTTATTATGCCATAGACCTTTATAGCGGCCGGTTGTCGCTAGGGGATGAACAGCAAAGCGCGCCGACACCGGCTTCGGAACATGACTTGATGCATGCAACAACATTGGCAAGCGGCCGTGAAGAACCGTTGCGTATATTGGTTTTGGGGCGCTCGAATGCAGGCAAATCAAGTCTGATCAATGCTTTGTTTGGTGAACTCAAAGCAACCACGGATATACTGCCTGATGCGGATCCGGCGATAAGGCCCTTTGTGTTATCGCGTGAGGGACTAACCCATGCGTTAATCTTGGACAGCCCGGGATATGATAGTTCGTCATTTAGTAAGGAGCAAATGTTAGCGACTGCTGGCGAAGCGGATTTGATTTTGTGGGTCACGCCGGCCAATCGCCCAGATAGGCAGATCGAGCGCGATTGGCTGGATGCGTTGCGTATTTTTCAAGCCGCGCGTACTGAACGGCATGCTCCGCCATTACTGGTCGCCGTTAGTTTTATCGATCGTTTGCGCCCGGTTAATGAATGGCAGCCGCCTTATAATTTAAAGGATTCATCCAATGTTAAAGCGCTCAATATTAATCAAGCGCTTCAGGCAATTGCTAGCGATCTTGCCGTATCGGTCGAACATGTCATTCCGGTTTGCTTAGCCGAGGGGAAAATCTATAACGTCGATGATGTGCTGTGGTCGGCGATACTGAATCATCAAAATGAAGCCATGCGAGTGCGTCTGATGCGGTGTTTGGATGCGAGAAAAAATACCGAGAATTGGAATATGTTGCGGCATCAAATGATAAGCACCGGCCGTTTTTTGCTCGAATTGCCGCAATTGTTGTCAAAACATCCCGGAAAGTGATGTTTCGATCTAATTTATTGTCAAAATTTATACGGTTCATGAAATACGTTTTAGTGTTGGTTTTATTGCTGTTATTACTGTATCCGTTTACCCACGCAATTTTTTCAAATCAGGCTCAAGCTCAGTATTGGTGGAATGCGAGCCGGGAACCAGTGGGATTAGCTCCTGATCCTGCCACTACGCCAGAAGCGGTTATACAAGTATATGGTGCACGCGCGTATAGTTGGCGCGGTTATTTGGGGATTCATACCTGGATTGCAGTGAAACCCACGGGCGCGCAAGTTTATACGATATATGAAGTGATAGGCTGGTTGCAACGCAAGAAAGCGCCGGTTTTAGTGATTCATGAGAATGCGCCGGACCGGCGCTGGTACGGAAATGTTCCGCAAATTCTTATGGAAAAACGGGGTGATGGTGTGGATATGCTGATCGAAAAAATCGATCGGGCAGCGCGCAACTATCCTTACGCGAAGGATTATACGATTTGGCCTGGCCCCAATTCGAATACCTTTACCGCGTGGGTTTCACGCAATGTGCCGGAACTGCGATTGGATTTGCCGCCAACTGCAATAGGTAAAGACTATCTCGGCTATCGTCTGGTTTCTCAAGCGCCCAGTGGCCGTGGTTTTCAGATTTCGATGTTTGGTTTGATGGGTATTTTATTCAGTGAGGTGGAAGGAGTTGAATTTAATTTTTTAGGATTGTCTTTCGGTGTTGATTGGGACCCACCGGCAATAAAATTACCTGCGGTAGGACGTAAAGATTTGGGTTGGCTGCAACCCAATACCGACCAATGATCGCAATCCGAAATCTGAACCGATCACTTTAGATAATTAATTGATAATTATTCTTATTCGTAATATAGTAAAGATCAATATCACAGCAAGTTTTTGAACATTTCAGTGGAAATTCCTTCATCATGAGTTTTAATTTAAGCCGTCTAGTTATTACCATCTGTTTTCTTCTGTCCTTATTCCCCGCATTTTCCGTGCATGCTGAAGAGGTTGTGGTTTATTCCGCTCGCATCGAGCAATTGATTAAGCCGATGTTCGACGCGTTTACCAAAGAAACCGGTATTAAAGTTAAATACACCACGGATAATGAAGGGGCATTACTCGCCCGTCTCGAGGCGGAAGGAAAAAACACACCGGCTGATATGCTAATCACTGCGGATGCGGGGAATTTGTGGGCCGCCGGGCAAGCAGGTTTATTGAAGCCGGTGCAATCGGAAGTGCTGGAACGCAATATTCCGGCGCATTTACGCGATCCTCAAAATGAGTGGTTCGGTTTATCGATACGCGCACGTACGTTGATTTACAACACAAAAAAGGTGAAGCCTTCCGAGCTTTCGACTTATGAAGACCTGGCTGATCCAAAGTGGCGTAATCGTTTGTGTTTACGCACCTCAAAGAAAGTATATAACCAGTCTTTAGTCGCGATGATGATCGCCGAGCACGGTGAAGCTGAAGCAGAAAAAATTGTTAAGGGTTGGGTCGTCAATCTTGCAACCGAACCGCTATCCGATGATACCCGTGCACTGGAGTTTGTCGCCGCTGGCAAGTGTGATGTGACTCTGGTCAATACCTATTATTTTGGTCGATTGATGAAGAAAGATCCGAATTTACCCTTGGCAATTTTCTGGCCAAATCAAAAAAATGACGGTGTGCATGTCAATATCTCAGGTGCCGGTGTCACGCGCCATAGCCGTCATGAGCAAGCCGCCATCAAATTGCTTGAGTTTTTGTCGTCCGACAAAGCGCAAAATCTTTTTGCCGATGTGAACATGGAGTATCCTGCCAATCCTCATGTCAAACCCGATGCTTTTGTTGCAGCTTGGGGTGATTTTAAGCAAAGCGCGATGAATCTGGCTAAAGCCGGAGAATTACAAACTACCGCAGTAAAATTGATGGATCGTGCAGGTTATCGCTAAATGAGGAGAAAATTTAAGCTTAGTGCGTTGTAAGCAATAATAAATAAGGTAGTTACCAGTTTCGGTTTTTCTGCACCATTATTCTGCCCATCTAGTAATGAACATCTGGCGTGTGATTCCTTTTATTGCCGCAACATTAGTATTAATACCGGTTGGGGTAGTGGTTTCCTCGTTATTTTCACCCGCAAGCGATGTCTGGCAGCATTTGGTACAAACCACCTTGCCTTCGTTGCTGGTCAATACATTCTGGCTTGCGTTGGGAGTCGTGGCAGGAACTGCGTTATTGGGCATCAGCCTGGCTTGGTTTACCGCGATTTATGAATTTTCCGGGCGTCGATTTTTCTATTGGGCGTTGTTACTGCCAATGGCGATGCCTGCATATGTCACAGCATTCGTTGCTTTGGGTATATTTGATTTTACCGGTCCCATTCAAACTGCATTGCGCGCATGGTCCAATACAGATTTAACCTGGTTCCCTGAGATACGCGGCAGGACAGGGGTGATCATTGTTATGACACTGGCTTTTTATCCTTATGTTTATTTATTAGCACGCAATGCCTTTTTAAGCCAAGGAAAACGCACGCTGGAGGTGGCCCAATCGTTGGGTTTTAATCGACGGCAAGGCTTTTTCAGAGTGGTATTGCCTATGGCTCGTCCTTGGATTGCGGGCGGTGTCATGCTGGTGTTAATGGAAACATTGGCGGATTTTGGCACGGTAGCGGTTTTTAATTACAATACATTTACCACCGCCATTTATAAGGCGTGGTTTAGCATGTTTTCCTTATCTGCAGCTTCTCAGTTAGCTTCGCTATTAATTTTGGTGGTATTTGCTGTGATTGTTTTAGAACAGCAATTCAGATCGCGGATGCGCTATGCTGAGCATAAAAGAACTGAGCGATTACAGCGCATTCAATTGTCAGGCTGGCGCAATTGGCTGGTTACCGGTTTTATGCTAAGTGTATTATTATTGGCTTTTTTGCTGCCGGTTACGCAATTGGGCTGGTGGGCTGTCGAGTCATTTACACAAGATTACGATGTCGGTCGATATCTGGAATTCCTTTGGCATTCACTATTGCTATCGGGCTTGGCAGCTTTACTGATTTGTTTGGTCGTCATCGTTATGGTGTATGCGGTACGGCGAAATCCGAATCCGGTTACTCGTTTTGCTGCACGTACTGCTACGATTGGCTATGCCTTGCCTGGCACGGTTCTGGCGATTGGCTTATATGTTCCGCTTGCTTGGCTGGATGGGCAAATGAGTGAATGGGCCTGGAATTGGTTCCAGATTGAAATCGGGCCATTGATACAAGGTACGTTGCTTACTATGCTGATAGCGTATCTGATTCGTTTCATGGCAGTCAGTCATTATCCCATCGATGGTGCAATGCACCGTATCACCCCTAGCATCGATGAAGCGGCGGTAAGTTTGGGTATGCATGGATGGCAAATGATACGAAAAGTGCATGTGCCGATCTTGCGGCCAGGTATTTTTACAGCGGCTACTTTAGTGTTTGTCGATGTCATGAAAGAAATGCCGATTACGTTGATGACACGCCCATTCGGCTGGGACACGCTAGCGGTGCGGATTTTTGAGATGACTGCAGAAGGACAATGGGAGCAAGCCGCTATGCCTGCCGTGACGCTTGTGGTGGCCGGATTAGTGCCGATTTTCCTGTTTATGCGTCAAACCGAAAAATAAATTTATGGACTCAGTATTACTGCAACTCAACAATGTCCGGCAAGCGTATGGCGAGCAAGTTGTGATTCACGATGTATCATTAATTTTGCAAAAAGGACAGATCGGCTGTTTGTTGGGTCCAAGTGGCTGTGGTAAAACCACTGCATTACGTAGCATTGCTGGTTTTGAAAGAATATCGGCAGGAGAAATTTTATTGGACGGTATTTGTGTGAGCAATGCAAATTTTTGTATGCCACCGGAACAAAGACGAATTGGTATGGTTTTTCAGGATTACGCCTTGTTTCCGCACCTTGATGTAGCGGGTAATATAGGCTTTGGTTTGCATCGGTTAACCAAACCAGAACGGGAACGGCGGGTAGATGAGATGCTGAAAATTGTGCATTTAACCAGCTTATCTAAACGATATCCGCATGAATTATCAGGCGGACAACAACAACGTGTAGCGCTTGCGCGCGCGTTGGCCCCGAGGCCTACGCTGCTGCTGTTAGATGAACCTTTTTCTAATTTGGATGTTAGCTTACGTGAGCAACTAAGCAGAGAAGTGCGTGATATATTGAAAGATCAGGGAATTACTGCTATTTTGGTGACGCATGATCAAGCCGAAGCATTTGCTATTGCCGATGAGATTGGTGTTATGCATCACGGTGAAATGCAACAATGGGATACTGCTTTTAATCTCTATCATCGCCCTGCGAATCGCTTTGTTGCAGACTTTGTTGGACAAGGTGTGTTTTTGCCCGGAAAGATAATAGGTGATGGGCAAATTGAAACCGAACTTGGCGTGCTAAAAGACAACGGTACCGGGCAATTGCAGCCAATATCCGAAATATGCGCTAAATTTGAAGATTGTATGGTGGAAGTATTATTGCGTCCTGACGATATCGTGTATGATAACAACAGCCCGCTACGCGCAATTATTACTTACAAAGCTTTTCAGGGCGCTGAGATTTTATACACACTATCTCTTAAAAGCGGCGCTAAAGTGTTATCATTAATTTCCAGTCATCATAATTACTTGATTGGCCAAGAGATTGGTATACGTTTAGAAATTGATGATATTGTGGCTTTTAAACAGGCTTTATGATTCCGGAAGAAAAGTGGTTATAGAACAAAATTTTTTTTACAGATTTTTAGATTATCTTGAAATGATGCTTTTCTTTTGATTATTTTTTCTATAGCATAGCGAGCCGTTAGTATTTGTACCTTTCTTTAAAACTTAACTTCCAGTACCCCCGTTGTTAATTAATATTTTAGAAATAATGCTGGGGTCTATTACACTTAATTTAACCTGAATTTTTAAATGAGGATCCTATGAGCCAGCATATTCATTACGTTACGGATGCTAATTTTGACACAGAAGTTTTGCAATCAACCATGCCAGTTCTCGTTGATTACTGGGCTGAGTGGTGTGGGCCATGCAAAATGATTGCACCTATTTTAGATGAGATCGCCAGTGAATATAGCGATCGTCTAAAAGTGGCCAAACTTAATATTGATGAAAATCAATTAACACCCCCTAAGTACGGTATTCGTGGCATTCCGACATTAATGATTTTTAAGAATGGAAATATCGAAGCAACTAAAGTTGGTGCATTGTCAAAATCACAGTTAACAGCATTTATTGACAGTCATATTTAAACTCGCTAGTCTTACGAACAAATATGTGAGATCAGTAATACTTTTAAAGATCGCACCACCTAATTGACTATCCAGCCTGAAATAACTTTCCTTCCAAACCCATTATCTTTCATCTGAGTATTTTTTTTCGCGGGCTTTTTCATGCGCTTATCTGATCTGAAAAACTTACACGTCACCGAATTAGTAAAAATGGCTGTTGAAAATGAGATCGACGGCGCCAATCGAATGCGGAAACAGGATCTAATTTTCGCTTTACTTAAGAATCAAGCCCGTAAGGGTGAAAATATTTACGGTCATGGAACTTTGGAAGTATTGCAGGATGGCTTTGGTTTCCTGCGCTCTCCTGATACTTCTTATTTGGCCGGCCCGGACGACATTTATATTTCGCCCAGTCAAATAAGGCGTTTCAATCTCCATACCGGAGATTCTATCGATGGTGAAATACGTCCTCCAAAAGATGGTGAACGCTATTTCGCGCTGGTAAAAGTTGACAAGGTTAATAATGAACCACCGGAAAATTCCAAACAAAAAATTTTGTTCGAGAATCTGACACCGTTGTTTCCCGATGAACGTTTGGTTCTAGAGCGTGATATCAAAGCCGAAGAAAATATTACAGGCCGTATTATTGATTTGATTGCACCAATTGGAAAAGGTCAGCGCGGATTATTGGTAGCTAGTCCCAAATCGGGTAAAACCGTTATGCTGCAACACATTGCGCATGCCATTGCTGCTAATTATCCGGATGTGATTTTGATGGTGTTGTTGATCGATGAACGTCCTGAAGAAGTGACAGATATGATCCGCTCTGTGCGAGGAGAAGTGATTTCTTCTACATTCGATGAATCGGCCATGCGGCACGTGCAAGTAGCCGATATGGTGATTGAAAAAGCCAAGCGCTTGGTTGAACATAAAAAAGATGTCGTGATTTTACTGGATTCGATAACGCGGCTGGCTCGTGCATATAATACGGTAGTGCCTGCCTCAGGAAAAGTGCTGACTGGTGGCGTGGATGCCAGTGCGTTGCAGCGACCTAAACGATTCTTTGGTGCCGCTCGAAATGTGGAAGAAGGCGGTTCGCTGACGATTATTGCTACAGCATTGATTGATACGGGTTCACGTATGGACGATGTCATTTATGAAGAATTTAAAGGTACCGGCAATATGGAAATTCATCTCGATCGTCGTATGGCGGAGAAACGAATCTATCCGGCTATCAATGTCAATCGATCAGGGACGCGACGGGAAGAATTGTTGATTCCCCCTGATATTTTGCAAAAAATCTGGGTGCTGCGTAAGTTATTGCACCCGATGGATGATATGGATGCAATGGCTTTTTTACTGGATAAAATCAAAGCAACTAAAAATAATTCTGACTTTTTTGATTCCATGAGGCGAGTTTAAGGATCATTGAAGATGCTTGCGTCGATGTGCGCATTCAAGGATAATGCTTGGCTTTTTAATAACTTCATCATCCTTCGTAGGAAGAGAATGGAATAATTGAGGAAATTCGCAATGAAAGAAGGTGTTCACCCAGATTACCAGGAAATAACTGTAACTTGCAGTTGTGGTAATGTATTTAAAACCCGCTCCACCCTGAACAAAGATTTACATATCGAAGTATGCTCACTTTGCCATCCATTTTATACTGGTAAGCAGAAGATTGTTGATACTGCTGGAAGAGTTGAGAAGTTCCGTCAAAAATACAGTAAACAAGTAGCCAAATAATTTTTTTAGTTGTAAACGGAATTGCTATCCGTTTGTGGCAATGTTTTTATTAATTAATAACGACGGTCCCGTGACTCGAGTAATTAATCGGTTACTCGTTAAGATTGGTATTTTTAAGCTTGTAATTCGTTGATAAATTAATTAATAATGCACCGCTAGCCAAATCGTCTCATTGTCAGGATCGGTCCATGTAACGCGATGTTTTTTGTGACAGGGGATGTTAATAAAATCTCCTGTCTCCAGCTGTATTGACGATTCATCGTCAAAAGTCAGTATTGCTTTTCCTTTGATCACCATAACCCATTCATTTTGTTCTTGATCATACCAACCGGAATCGGGAGATTGGTGTCCTTTTGAAACAATTCTTTCGATAGTCAAAGATCCTTGCTCAAGTAAAAGTTCGAATAACTCTTTATCAAAATCTTGGGGGATGTTATGAAAAATATTTTTTGGTTTCATGGTAGACGCTCTATACTTAAAATCGGTAATCTAATAGACATTAATCTTTTTTGAGTTAAGTCAAGACACACATTTTTTTTATATGTATCTTGCTAGCTGTGAACTGGCAGTAAGTCTTGGGAATTAATCGATGTACGAAAGTGAAAAATATCACATAAAGAATTTTGCTTTCGACTGATAATGAATGTCACTATTTTATGAACGATCGTTGCTGGGGTCTTCGACTTTATGGCTATAGATATATCAAATATTCAAAGGGTTGATTGCACTAAAATACATATAATTGTAGCCGAGAAGTCTGATCTCGTTCGCTATGGCCTACGTTCGTTGTTTGCTCATCACACTGAGATGGGTTTGATTGCGGATACCAATTGTTTGCAAGAATTATTGGAATTAGGTGGGCAACATAATCCGGACATTATTTTAGTCGATTTGCAATTAAAAGATGGCAGTATTGCAGAATATATTCAAAGGTTATTAAAAGCCTTTCCGCGCAGCAAGATATTGGTTTCAACTCCTAAAAATAATAATGATCAATATTTACTGGCGTATCAGTTTGGTGTAGCTGGCATAATTTGTAAAGCTTGTCCGAGTAACGTACTGTTAGACATCATTTTCAGGATTTGCGAGGGAGGCGCGATAGGTTTGGATTGTCATAATCTCGCTTTATCGCGTAATTCGATACAGCCGCCAGCGGAATCATCAGTATCTCTTGTGCAAGCCAATGTTTCACAATCAGTATGTGCGAAACTGAGTAATAGTGAGCGCCGTATCGCAAGGCTTGCGTGCAGGGGAGTTTCAGCAAAAGAGATAAGCCGGCAGTTTTCTGTTACAGAAAGAACTGTTCGTAATCAATTGTCTGTAATTTATAAAAAGACAGGAGTCAAGAAACAAATCGAGCTTTGCCTGAAAGCATCTTCCTATAATTATTTTCAATAATCTTTTTCAAGCTCTGTTTTGCTATCGGGATATTTGTCCCAAAATTATCGTCTTTATTATCGCTATTTGATTCCCT
>CAADGS010000037.1 GCA_900696615.1 uncultured beta proteobacterium | reverse complement strand
CTTGGCTTGCGCCAGATTGTCCTGCATAATCAGTTAAGTAAACCCAACCGTTTTCATCGACAGATCCGATTGCAAATTCAGGATTGCCGGGTGCACGTAATTTGCGTACCAGCACCACATCCATTTCACCGTTCAATCGCTCTGCAATTACTTTTGCCATCGGCACGGCCCCTCTGGGAATAGCCAATACTAACGGGTGCTTATCGCGATATTCAGAAAGCGCTTCGGCAAGTTGCTCAGCAGCCGCATTTCGATCAGAAAAAACCATCCTGCACTCCTTTTGTTATTTTTATATTGTACGACAGTAACAATGGCTATGCTTTTCTTTTAAAAATCTAAAAATCAATCGACTATTTAATTGAATAGCATTTATGTAATCAGGTAATGCAGCAAAATTTTAAGTGGTTTTTTGCTTCGCTTACAACAATAAAATTTTTAACCTATTAAAAAAATAGAACAAAATTTCCAAGATATACAAAAACCAGTAAGCTATTCGGTTAATCAAATCAGAACTGAATTATTTATGGTCTTCAACAATCGCTTAATGCAATTATTAAGGCTTGGATTATTAATAATTTCTGCAATTTTCAGTTACGTTAATTTAGCTTTTGCTGCAAATAAGCAAAAGGATAACCCGTTACTTGATTTATCCATCGAAGAACTAATGAAGGTGGAAGTAACATCGGTATCTAAACGTGCGGAAAAACTTACCGAGGTGGCATCCGCCGTATTTGTAATTACTCAGGACGATATCAGACGTTCCGGCGCAACATCTATCCCCGAAGCATTGCGCATGGCACCAGGTGTTGAAGTTGCACGAATCGGCACCGATAAATGGGCGATCAATATCCGTGGATTTAATGGCCGGTTTGCCGATAAACTGCAAGTGTTGATGGATGGCCGCAGTGTTTACAACCCACTTTTTGCGGGAGTGCAATGGGAACAGCAAGATACGCTGATGGAAGACATCGAACGTATTGAAGTGATTCGCGGTCCGGGTGCAGCAGTATGGGGTGCTAATGCAGTCAATGGCGTTATCAATATCATTACTAAAAAGGCTGCAGATACTCAAGGCACGCTATTTACAGCCGGTGGAGGAAGTTTTGAACATGGTTTTGCCGGCGCACGCTATGGCGGAAAAATTAACGAACAAACCCCTTTTCGTATTTATGCCAAGGGTTTTAGCCGGGATAATATGAAAGCCAGCTCGGACGAGCGCGTCAACGATGCCTGGCACAGTGCCCGAGGCGGATTCCGCTTAGACCACAACCGTGGTAATGACCAGTTAACGCTGCAAGGCGACATTTTTTACAATTCGATTGGCGACACGTTGGATAAATCCCTGTTGAATGCGCCGGTTATTCAAGCCGATACGGCGAGAGGTCACAATGAAGGCGGCAACATACGTTTTCGCTGGGACCGGACTTTCTCGGAAAAATCGGCCATCATGCTGCAAAGCTATTACGATCGAGTGGATTACCGATTAGCAACCGTTTCTCAATTTAGAGCAGAAAGCTTCGACATCGATTTCCAACATCGTTTTCCTTTATTTGATCGACATGACCTGATTTGGGGCGCCAATTACCGCCTTTATGCTAACAAGGTATTCGATACTGAACTATTGGGCATGTTGCCCCGTCAGCAAACCAATCATCTTGCCAGTGTTTATGTTCGCGATGAAATAATGCTCATCCCGGAGCATTTGAGGCTCACAATCGGTGTTCGCCTCGATCACAATGATTTCACAGGATTGGAAATTCAACCGAATTCACGAATCATGTGGACACCGGATTCAAAAAATTCAATTTGGGCAGCGATTTCCCGCGCAGTTCGGACACCTTCCCGCGCCGAAAATGATGTCTTGCTCAATACGCGCACATTTGATGCAATTCCTGGAACATCGGCCTTACTTCCCCTTCCTTTGCTAGCCCAGTTAGTAGGCTCCTCGCAATTCAATGCTGAAAAGCTATTGGCTTACGAATTGGGATATCGTCATCAATTTTCTCCACAAGCATCTCTCAACGTCGCAACTTTCTTTAACGATTACAGTCAATTGCGCGATTTATCTTTTGGATCTTTAGCGTTCCAATCAAGTTTCCCGCCGCATTTGTTGTTGCCATTGGGATTGAACAATAACGCAAAAGGCCAAACCTACGGCGTTGAAGTTGCGGCGGATTGGCGTCCTGTTGAAAGATGGCGACTGCAAGCCAATTACAGTTTCTTGCACATGCATATCGATTCCAGCTCGCCATTCCGGCAAATAGATCCGACTACGGGTAGCGCCGACAAAGTATCGCCGCAGCATCAAATATCTTTCCGGTCGAACTTCGATTTATCGGAAAAAATGCAATTTAATCTTTGGCTGCGATATGTCAGCAGTGTAGATCTTTATCGTATTCCAGGCTATGTCACTATGGACACCAAAGTAGTGTATACGCCTCTAAAAAATCTTGAGTTGTTTATCGTCGGTCAAAACCTGTTTAGCCAGAACCACATGGAATTTGTTTCAGATTTTATTCCCTCGCTCGCAACAACCATTCCACGCGGCGTTTACGCAGGTGCACAGTGGCGCTTTTAAATATTACCCGGCAAATGATTGTATTCCATTCAGTTTCAATTGATTTAAATTCTATCTGCCTGAGCACAAGGCTCCGCTTTGCAAAAATAAGGCACTTCATTATTGGGTTAATCATTGCAATTGCCAGCACACTAGGATCTGCTTCACTTGCATCCGCACAACCCATAGCAAGCGAACAAACATTGACGGCCGCCTTTCTTTACAATTTTTTAAAATTTACTGAATGGCCCGACGATGCCTTTGATAACGAAGTAACAATTTGCACCAGTATAAAACCGGAATTTGAGGAATTGGATGCGATCCTAGGCCGTATCGCACAAAACAAGCCAGTGGGTATAAAACGCATTACCAACCAGCAATCCTTGAACAGTTGTCAACTTTTATTCTTGCCGCGTGAAGAAGGTATGCAGCACGTACATGAATGGCTCAGCGCAGCTGCCGACAAACCCATTCTTACGGTCAGCAACGTCAACGATTTTCTCGACGCGGGTGGCATGATTCAATTGAATAATGATGGCAAGAATCTAAGTTTCTCAATCAATCTGGAATACGCCAGACGCGCCGGTCTCAAATTCAGTGCACAATTATTACAAATCGCCCGTCAAGTGAGGGGACGATAATTATGATGCCGGTAATTGCATCACCAAGCTTCCACTCAAAGATTCTGAAAAATTTAACCAATGTCTTAAACAACCCTTCAAGACAACAATCGCTTAAACAAAGAATTTTCATCATTATCGCGTTATGCTGTTGCGCGAATTTGGCATTTGCAAATAGTAAGCGCAGCGATAATCCTTTATTGGATTTATCCATCGAAGAGCTGATGAAAGTTGAAGTAACGAGCGTATCCCGGCGCTCGCAGAAACTGAGCGAGGTGGCATCTGCGGTATTTGTAATTACCCAAGACGATATTCGGCGTTCCGGTGCCACGAATATTCCGGATGCGTTAAGGATGGCTCCGGGCGTAGAAGTCGCCCGCATTGGCACGGACAAATGGTCGATCAGCATCCGTGGTTTCAATGGACGTTT
>CAADGS010000036.1 GCA_900696615.1 uncultured beta proteobacterium | reverse complement strand
GAATAACCTGCATTTGTTATCCAATGCAGTGAAAAATTTCTTGGTAATCAACCTGATAATTTTTACTCCTCATTCATGCTGCCGGTTAGGGTTCACTATTCCTTCCAAGCAATCCGCCAATATTTTTCTGCCTTAATCAGGCAAAATTTACTACCGAATATTGGTTTTCTACAAGAAACGAGAACGATGTATACAAAAAAGAAATTTGCGGATAAGGTAAGCGTGTCATATGTATTTTTAACTAGGGATACTCTGAAAAACTACTACGCTCGGTCACGTTGGGTTGAAATTAGGCTCAAAATGCTTATTTACCACACATAAACTGTACTTCTCACCCGATTTCGACTTGCTTGACCGTCACTCGCTACCTTTTTCAGAACTTCCATTGAAACAATTTTATTTACTATCATTGACATCACAATGCCGGATACTCATCACCACACACCGGAAACACATAACCGCCTATTCATTATCGCGGTCTTACTGAATACCATTTACGTGATCATCGAATTTGCGTATGGCTTTATTGCCAATTCGGCCGCATTGATGGCGGATGCCGGGCATAATCTTTCCGATGTTTTGGCGCTTTTACTGGCATGGGCCGCGGCTATGCTTGCGCGCAAGGAACCCAGTGAACGTTTTACATACGGCTTGCGCAGCACGTCTATTTTGGCTGCATTGGGTAATGCCGTGTTTTTACTGATTATCTGTGGAGGAATCGCTTGGGAAGCGATGCAGCGCTTATCCGATCCGCCAGTGGTTGCTGAATTGACCGTAACGCTGGTCGCAACAGCCGGTATTTTCATCAATGGTTTGTCAGCATGGTTATTCATCAAGGGTAGTCAAGCAGACATCAATATCCGCGGAGCCTATTTGCACATGATGGCCGATGCGGCAGTGTCATTGGGTGTAGTGATAAGCGGAATAGGCATGATGGTTAGCGGTTGGTATTGGCTTGATCCGGTGATTAGCCTGGTCATTGTGATTGTCATTGTCATGGCTACCTGGGGTTTATTGCGCGAATCGGTGCATTTGGCGTTAAACGCCGTTCCCCCGGGTATTGATGCACTGGCAATCGAAACTTATTTGCGGAACCACCCCGGTGTTACCGATATTCACGATTTGCATATCTGGGGCATGAGCACCACGGAAAGCGCTTTGACCGTTCATTTGGTAATGCCGGATGGCTATCCGGGCGATACGTTCATGGATGATATGATGGAAACACTCAATTCCCGTTTTAATATCCATCATTGCACGCTACAAGTTGAAATGGGCACAACCAATCATGCCTGTGTATTGCAAGCTAGAAAAACAGTCGAAAATTCCCATTGACATCGATCGCTTTGAAAACGCTTTTAGGGATCTGCGTGTGCACTATTGCGTTTTTCATCGACTTTCGTTGCTGCCGCTGCTGATGGTACCAATGTTGTATCAACTG
This sequence comes from uncultured beta proteobacterium, assembly GCA_900696615.1. Lineage (GTDB taxonomy): Bacteria > Pseudomonadota > Gammaproteobacteria > Burkholderiales > Nitrosomonadaceae > Nitrosomonas. Next base: position 3,203 of record CAADGS010000036.1, on the reverse strand, counting down.
ATGTATTGGGAAAATACACGGAGAACTAAAACCTTAATTGGAACAATAGCGCCACTAAAAACAATACTATTGTTCCAAAAATTCGGAAATCTTGTACGTAAAATCATTAACGATAAAAATCTATTGATGTAAATTGGTTATTAATAACAAGAACATCAGTTAATACTTTTTCGTTTGTGCCTATGGGCTGTGGATCATTTGCTTTTACAAGTACGATGTGGATAGGTATATCTGGAACTTCTTCGAATTCAAGAATATTTATAGGAAGATTATTTTTGTCGGTAGCAACCACGCAATCAGAGAGTTGTAAAGCAAGTGCTTCTCGCTGCCGAATTACTTTTTGCATGTCCGATAAATTCAAATCACCATCGCATGCATACCTTTCCTTAGTCATAATTATTTCTCCTCATTTATCATGTTATTGGAAATTAATCAGTTACTAAACCAACTTCTTTGAATGCAGATTTGATTTCTGCTAATTCTTCTGAATGCGATTTTGTACCACTGCCAGTATCTCCAATGCAGCGTAAAATAGCTCTCTTCAATTGGTTTTTTTCAGAAGCGGATTCAGAACTTAGTTTGGAACAAGATGGGAAATGAGATAACTTTTGAGATAACGGACCTAATGTACTTGTTATCTGTATTAAGTCTTCATTATTAATATCGTTAAATTTATTAAGAATAATTCGAGTCAATTCTTCTGTAGTTGCTATATCCTGATCTGTTGGTATTTGCTTGATTTTCTTGATTTCTATTAACTCTTCATCCATTATTTTCTGAGTACTACCAGCATTCTTCTTGATAGAACTGATCGCATTTTGCAAAGTACCTGCATTAAAGTATTCAATTAAGTCATGAATTGCTGCTTCCCATGGATAATCAGAAATATCCTGTTCCATTCTTTTTAGAATTTGGTTTCTTAGTATTGATCGGTCAGCATTCATTTGCATAATTAGAGCCGGTACTGTCGACTCATAAATAAAAGTTTTTTCGAATGCTAAATTGGTGCCTGAAATACCAGCCGATAGAGCAGCAAGTAGTGTTTTCAAACCTGCGCCACCAACGGCAGTGCCGGCAAGATTTAACGATAATTGAGTAAATTCTGATGCCATCGTTTTTGCACGATGCTGAAGGCCGGAATTATTAACAAATTCCTGATAGCGTAGATCGATAAGTGTAAACGATAGATTTATTCTTTTATTTCTTTCTGTAGAACTGTTTACTGAAGTATCCAAGTCTTCGAGTTTTTTCTGAATATTATCAGAAACTTTTTTTACATCGATAGGTGCATCGGGTGTTCCTTTTAACAGAGCACAGCCGGTTGACATAATAGTAAGGCATGTAACTAAAAGGAATTTTGATATCAAACGCATGGTAGTTCTCACTTTCTGTTGAAGTATAGGATAATCCACTGATTATATTTCAATAAAGCAATCAAATAATGCTTCTTCCAGACGCTCATTTCAGACCACTTTTGTTTCTAAATTTTTAAACTATATTAGCCATGAGAATGATATTGTTTCCATTTTCATCATCAATGTAGCCATTGGGTGTTTTTGCATACCGAGTAATGCTTACTGACTGCCTAACGTTACCGCCGATAGCAAATACAAAATCCGAATGAATGCTGACGACGATGTCGCAATGACTGGCAAAATCTCGACCTGCTTCAGCATCATCAAAATCAGATTGTTCCTCGCGCCATTTTCCAACAATGTCGCCAATTTCTGGTCTCTTCTGGAATAACCGGAATCCCCAGAAAGGTGCATTTGTATCCATCGTTTTTTGTTTTTTTATTGAATCGTGCATGTAGTTTGAGTGCCTACTTGCAAATTTGAAGTTGTTATACTTTTGGAAGCTTTTGCCAGCATTACGAACCATGAATGAAATAGCAGCAGCCGACCACGGTGTTTCATCCTGCCCATCTAAATTGTTTTTTCCAATTGCTTTCCACATTTCACCAACAAATCTGAAATAAGGGTCAATATGTTCTTTTGCCTGGCCTTGCTCAAAACGCAGCCATTCATTGATAGCTTCCGCAACTAGAGCCTCACGGGCATTTGATACCGCTTCTCTCAAGGTATGAAGTCCGTTAATTTCTGCCTTAACTACACCATGCTTGGTTGCACCGTCTATTTCTACTGCAATTTCTATCCATTCTGGCTTAGAAGTTGGGCCAATTTCAGTAACAGGTTGACCTAAATGTAAAATATCAATTCTGTTAGCAAGTGAGGATGTATCAGGTGTAAAACGAAAATTAAGTGCTTCAATATTCACATATTTTCTAGTCATCAAAAATTTTCCTTCCATCAAATAAAATTAGCTAGGTATACAAATAAATTAGAGTGAATTTATTATTGCCATTTGTTCCAATCATATTGAATTCACTATTTTTGTTATTAAAATCTCCTCTTTAAAAACAAATGATTAGCTTTTATTTTTTACAGATTTGTTAAATTTCATTAAACACAATTTTTTTGGGTTATGCTGTGATTTTTGTCACACTTGCTTCGAATTTGTATTGTTCAAGATGAATTTCTAGGATTTAAGTGCAAATGGTATAGCGATGGGATGCTTCATGGGTCTTGCATTGATTATTTTAGAAATCGGCTTCACATCGGGTCGGTTAAGTTTATGAGAATATTGAATCCACACGGCTGTTTTGGATCCACTTCCAGTAGATCAGGACAGGTGGTAGCTATTTGAAGATTTGGATTTCTTTAAATCGGCTTTTAGATTTTAGTTTCGCACCTTCAATTTCACGCTCCATGTCGTTCATTGTTCAATAGATTCTTGTAACAAAATAGTTAAATGGCTTTAGGTTGCAAGTTAGGTATTGACTTTAATGTGTTCACATATAAATAAATGAATACAAATACTTAATTACGATACCCTGCATTACTGCCCAACCGCATTGTCAACGCAATCCGTTTTCGCTTTTCATCGACTTCCACCACCTTGACGGTGACGACCTGACCGGCCTTGACGACGCTGTGGGGGTCTTTGACGAATTTGTCGGCCAACGCGGAGATATGCACCAGGCCATCCTGATGCACGCCGATATCGACGAACGCGCCGAATGCGGCGACGTTGGTGACCACGCCTTCGAGCACCATGCCGGGGTGCAGGTCTTGCAGCGTTTCAACACCCTCCTTGAACGTCGCGGTTTTGAACGTCGCGCGCGGGTCGCGGCCGGGTTTTTC
>CAADGS010000035.1 GCA_900696615.1 uncultured beta proteobacterium | reverse complement strand
AAGCCGTATGCGATCGCGGCTACCGCGGCAAACGTGAAGTCAATGGAACGCAGCTCATTTTGCCTGGAAAGGCGCTCAAGAAGGATACCCGGTACCAGAAAGACAAGAAGCGAAAACAATGCAGGAGGCGTGCCGCAATTGAATCCATTATCGGCCACTTGAAGTCGGATTATCGAATGGCAAGGAACTATCTGAAAGGTGCTATCGGCTATCGGCTATCGCATCAACCTGCTGAGGCTGCTTGCGCCTGGAATCTGAAACAATGGCTGCTGGTCATTTTTTGACTCTTTTTCACATGGCGAAAACTGCAAATCTATCGGATTCCTCGATCGAAATCTAAACTACACGGGTATACATTTTGATAGGTAGCCGTTTTCTCGGGCAGCCTTTCCAGAACAACAACTGTTGTTTGTTACTTTTTCAGGGGCGACTAGTCTACATCGCCAATTGTAGACTGTCAGGAAATCAAAATCCTTAGCAGCACTACCTGACACATTACGGAATAAGCTTTAACTCTTCGAGCCATACCCGCGCTTCCGAATCGGCCGGCGCCCGCCAATCGCCACGCGGCGATAACGATCCGCCTGATCCCACTTTCGGAGCATTCGGAATACATGATCGTTTGAATTGACTAATCTGAAAAAAACGAAAAAGGAAGACACCCAGCCAGTGTTTGATGTCTGCTAGATCGTATTCATGTTGTAGATGTTCAGCAATACCATCCGGCCAGCCGCCTTGCAACCGGCTGCCCCAGGCATGTAACGCAAGAAATGCAATTTTTCTCGGACGAAAGCCAAAACGGGTTACATAGTAAAGATTAAAATCTTGCAGCTCATAAGGCCCAATGATTTGTTGCGTACTTTGCAGCGATTCGTCAGAAAATTGAACGGGAATAAGTTCGGGAGAAATTTCAGTGGTCAAAATCGCTACCAAGGCATCATTTGTCTCATCATTAAATTGCCGTGCTTGGCTAACCCAGCGCATGAGATACTGAATCAGCGTCTTGGGAACGGAGGCATTCACATGATAATGAGCCATATGATCACCGACGCCATATGTGCACCATCCAAGTGCCAATTCGCTAAGATCCGAAGTTCCCAACACGATTGCATTGTGGTAATTAGCCAGGCGAAATAAGTGCGAGGTACGTTCTCCCGCCTGCACATTCTCAAAGGTAACATCGTATTTCTGTTCACCATCAACAAATGGATGATCGATATCTTTCAGCATCTGCAACGATGATGGACGAATATCTATTTCTTTAATCGAAACACCGAGTGCATTCATCAGTTTCAATGCGTTGGATTTTGTCGCTTCACTGGTAGCAAATCCCGGCATCGTATACGCGAGAATATTGGCACGCGGAAGATGCAGGCGGTCCATTGTCTGTGCTGCCACGATCAGTGCATGGGCAGAATCCAATCCACCCGAAACCCCGATCACAACCCGCTCGGTTTGTGTAAACGTCAGGCGTTTCATCAATCCGTGCACTTGTATCTGGTATGCCTCGTAACAGTGTTCATCGCGCGTAAGTGAATCGCTGGGAACAAAAGGGAATCGCTCAACATGGCGCAACAAAGGAATACGTTTATCCGGAACGCGGAATTCAAATTCGACCGGACGAATTGCCCGCACATGTTCGATGTGCGCTTGAACACAATCGTTAAAGCTGGTCATGCGCATGCGATCTTGTATAAGCCGCCCAATATCGATATCCGCCGTGATCATTTGCTCCCGGTCTGAAAATCGCAGAGACTCTTCCAGTAATTGATTATTCTCATAGATTAAAGCATGGCCGTCCCAGGCTAAATCAGTGGTTGATTCACCGGCACCGGCTGCCGCATAGAGATAAGCTGCAATGCATTTGCTTGATTGCAAAGCGCAAAGACTGCGACGGTAATCGGCTTTACCAATAGTTATGTTACTAGCCGACAAATTGTTAAGGATAACCGCTCCGGCCAAAGCTGCATAAGTACTGGGTGGAATGGGTGTCCAAAGATCCTCGCAAATCTCGATATGAAAAGAAAAATTATCGACATTTGCCGCCCTGAAAATGAGATTGTTGCCAAATGGAACAGTGTGACCGAGAAATCTGACTTCCTCTGCAATGACGGCATGAGCGGACGTAAATTGCCGCTTCTCATAAAATTCCCGGTAATTCGGCAAATAAGTTTTTGGTACGATACCAAGAATAGAACCGCGATAAATAGCTACTGCGCAATTGAAGAGTTTGCCTTCGAAGCGTAGCGGGGCACCAATTAACAAGATCGGTGTCAATTCATGGCTGGCTGAAACGATACGCGCGATAGCAGCAATCACGGCATCAAGCAGGGTTTGCTGGTGAAAAAGATCGTCGGCGGTGTAAGCTGAGATTCCCAATTCCGGGAAAAGCGCAATTGCGGCATTGCATTCTGAAGCGCGGCGAGCAAGCTCAAGGGTACGTTCAACATTAAAGACTGGATCAGCAACCTTGAGGGAAGGAATACACGCCGACACTCGCACAAAGTCGTGCGAATAAATGGAATAAAAATTTTTCACCAGCTTCCCGGACGGCTTTCCTTTTTGTATCGATAATCTATGAATAATCTTGCATAGTCTCAAGAAGGATAGTAAACCGATCCGGGATGATTTACCAGTCTAAAGCTAGTGTGGATCACACACTTATTTGGAGAAAACAAAGGAAATTAAAATAAGAAATCAGATACGTACTAAACTGCGGTTAATTTTGCGTAATCAAGCGATAACCATTTTGTTCCACTCTGATCAAAATTGACTTGCACGCGCGCATCGCTTCCGCTGCCTTCACAATTAACAATAACGCCCGTGCCAAACTTAGCATGCAAGACATTTTGTCCGATTCGCCATTTATCAGAAGTAGCTTTTGGCAAGCTATAGGGTGAAATCTTTGTAACACCCACAGAAGCTTGCTTGCTGGAATCCGAATAATTGTAGTTTCCTAAATTCTTCCTTGGTGCTGGTTGCAGCCATTTCAGGCAGCTTTGCGGAATTTCATCGAGAAAACGAGATGCAATGTGATAGCGAGTTTGGCCGTGCAGCATGCGGCTTTGCGCAAAACTCAAATATAACCGGCGGCGTGCACGCGTCATGGCCACGTACATCAAACGTCTTTCTTCCGCAATACCATTTACTTCATTTAAACTGTTTTCATGCGGGAACAGCCCTTCTTCCAGACCACTTAGAAAAACACTATGGAATTCCAATCCTTTCGCAGCATGCACAGTCATTAGTTGCAAAGCATCCTGACCGCTGCCTGCCTGATGTTCTCCCGCTTCAAGCGATGCATGTGCGAGAAATTCCGTTAAATTGTTATCCTCACTTTCATACAAAAAAGTAGTGGCTGCATTGATGAGTTCATTGAGATTCTCCTGCCTTTCTACCCCCTCGCGTTCCTTCGCATAGTGAGCAAGTAATTCGCTTTGCTTGAGCATGCTTTCTACGATTCCCGATAAAGGTAAAGCATCACAATCTTCACGCATCGAGATGACCAGATGCACAAATTTGACAAGTCCTTTTAACGATTCCGTGGATTTTTGTTTTACTGCCACCTCGCCACCACACTTCTGTAGCGCTGCAGCCCATAAGCTTCCACCTTGGACCTTAGCATCATCCTGCAACTGCTCTACACTTCTGGCGCCAATACCACGCGCAGGAAAATTGATTACGCGCAATAGTGCACTGTCATCATCAGGATTGGCAATCAAACGCAAATAAGCCAGTGCATGCTTGATTTCCTGGCGATCAAAGAAACGCATACCGCCATAAACACGATATGGCAGTGATGCATTGAATAGACTATGCTCAAGAATCCTTGATTGAGCATTGGAGCGATAGAGAATGGCAATCTCAGATAATGCAATTCCCTCAGTGTGCAGAGCCCTGATTTCACCAACAATGAAAGCGGCTTCTTCGAAATCATTCGGCGCATTGTAAACACGCAGTGGTTCGCCCTTCCCTTCGGCAGTCCAGAGATTCTTTCCCAGGCGGCCACTGTTGTTTTCTATAACGGCATTGGCTGCATCAAGAATATTGCCATGCGAGCGGTAATTTTGCTCCAGCTTGATGATCTTCGAAACACCGAAATCGCGTTCAAAATCTTTCATATTGTCAACGCTTGCGCCGCGAAATGCGTAAATGCTCTGATCATCATCGCCGACGATAAATACCGCTGCAGCATCGTTATTACCTGCCCCCGCCAACAATTTTAACCATTGATACTGCAACTGATTGGTGTCCTGAAATTCATCAACCAGAATATAACGAAAACGCTCACGATAGTGCCGGCACAAAACTTCGTTGCGATTTAACAGTTCGTAACTGCGTAGTAATAATTCGGCAAAATCTACAGCACTTTCCTTAAAACACCGCTGCTCGTAGGCTTGATAAAACTCGAGCATGCGCCGCGAAAAAGCATCTTCTGCAGTAACATAGGCTGCGCGCAGCCCGGCTTCCTTGGCATTATTGATAAACCATTGCACCTGGCGAGGTGGAAACTTCTTTTCATCGACGGACAAGTCTTTCAAAATATGCTTAATTACCGCCAATTGATCTGCAGAATCGAGAATCTGGAAAGCTTGCGGCAAACCTGCATCTTGATAGTGTGCTCGCAACATACGATGGCATAAACCGTGGAATGTGCCTATCCACATACCGCGAGGATTAATTGGCAGAATTGCAGCAATCCTCGCCAGCATCTCCTTTGCTGCTTTATTGGTGAAAGTTACCGCGAGAATGCCATGTGGACTTGTCTGTCCCGACTGAATTAAATAAGCGATTCGCGTCGTCAAAACACGTGTTTTACCACTGCCGGCACCGGCGAGAACCAATGCGGATTGGTGCGGCAGTGTAATCGCTTCAAGTTGTTGCGGGTTGAGATCCGATAATAATAACGCCATGCAAGTTATCCGTTTTGTGCGGCTCCGATTATGCCGCAGCAACAGAACGTGTGGTTGGTATATTCAGAAATACGCATTGACTCAGATGTTATACATCACTCATAACTTATCGTTGTGATTTAAGCACAAGTATTAAATTATGCCGTTATTTTAATGCCCTGCTCTTTGTCACAATTTCCAATATTAGCGGCGTGAGAATCAATTCAATCGCCATGCCCATTTTACCGCCTGGAACGACAATCGTATTCGGACGAGACATAAATGAATCATGAATCATATTCAACAGGAATGGAAAATCTGCCATTTCAGGATTTCTGAAGCGAATAACCACAAAGCTTTCGTCCAATGTCGGAATTTCACGTGCTATAAATGGATTGGATGTATCCACTGTGGGCACGCGTTGAAAATTGATGTGCGTGCGCGAGAATTGCGGGGTAATGTAATGCACATAATCGTGCATTCGGCGCAAAATGGTATGGGTAACAGCTTCAGTCGAATAGCCTCGCGCGTTAGTATCGCGATATATTTTCTGAATCCATTCCAAATTGACAATCGGTACAACACCAACCAGCAAATCCACATATTTTGCTATGTCGGCAGTATCGCTTTTTGCGCCACCGTGCAGGCCTTCATAGAACAACAGATCAGATCCCCCTGGAATAGGCGACCAAGGCGTAAATGTACCCGCTTTTTGTTGCCATGGCTGTGCTTCTTCGTCGTTATGCAAATAGAGACGCGACTGACCGGAGCCGCTTTCACCATATTCTTTGAATAATGCTTCCAGTTTCTCAAATTCATTGGCTTCCGGACCAAAATGGCTGATTGCGCGCCCGCCATTTTCTTCCGATTTGGCAACCGCTTGTTTCATTGCTTCGCGATCATAACGGTGAAAGCTATCCCCTTCTATGATTGCCGCTTTTAACTTTTGGCGGCGAAAGATATGCTCAAAGCTATTTTTAACTGTTGAAGTTCCTGCGCCTGAGGATCCGGTAACAGCGATAACCGGGTGTTTTTGTGACATTTTATTTTTCTCCTAAATGATGACGATTAAAATTTATATATTTAATATGGTACTTTTATACTTATTATAGACAGGACTGTTTTTTCAGATTTTAATTAACTATTGCGATGGAGCTCAGTGGAACTAATAAAATCTACCCTATGTCTCAGTGATAGTTTAAGTAACTCGCATATTGTATACCAAGAACGCGAACAAATCGTTTGTACCCGTCTTGTTAAGAAATCGAAATTTAACAAACGCAAATAGCTTATCGCAATTATTTGATTAATTCCGGCTTACAGCTTATATGAAAAAAACGCGATGGTTGTTTATGGTTTTTACTTTTGCTGCATCACTACTGGCCACTCCCATATTTGCAGAAGGTGATGGTGGAGATGGGGATAGTGATGGTAGTGGAGATATGGACGGTGATTACAGTAATGACGATCATGACGGTGAAAGGAATTATCATCACCATGACTCTATTCACGATCACCTGATTATAGGGGCAGGTGGTTTTTATAATCCATGGTTTTGGGGCGGTTACTATGGTCCGGGTATATGGCGAAGTTATTATGGTTCCGGCATATGGTCTCCTTACGGTTATCGTGAGTATGGGTACGGTTTCGGCGCTCCTTTCTATCCACCCTATTCCTCTTATCCGCCGGTGGTAACCATACCTGCGCAGCCGCCTGTCTATATACAACAGCTAGATATTAATCGTTCGCAACCAAGAAGCGGCTATTGGTATTATTGTAAAGAACCGCAAGGATATTATCCGTACGTAAAAGAATGCCCGGCCGGTTGGTTACAAGTTGCCCCTCAAACCAATGTACAATAATCAAATGAGAATATTATGAAAACGACTGAAAAGCTGCTTATATGTTCACTAGCATCGTTTATCGTAAGCGCATGCGTCAATTTACCAAGCGGACCGAGCGTTATGACGCTACCCGGTTCGGGAAAAAGCTTCGAGCAATTTCGAGCCGATGATTATGATTGTCGTAGTTATGCACATGAACAGTTAGCTGGTGTATCGCCGCGTCAAGCAGCGCAATCAAGCGGTGTGGAGAGTGCTGCAATTGGCGCTGGATTGGGTGCGGCCGCCGGCGCTGCGATTGCCGGTGGAGGGGGTGCTGCGGTCGGCGCAGGCACTGGTTTGCTTGCCGGCGGATTAGTAGGATCCGGAACCGCAACCACTTCAGCCTACGTCAATCAGCAACGCTACGATATCAGCTATATTCAATGTATGTATGCAAAAGGCCATCGCGTGCCTGTTTCCGGCAGAATTACAGATGACCGGCCTGCAACGAGTAATGTTAGAAATATTGCACCGCCTCCGGTTAATTTCACACCTCCTCCCCCCCCGCCTGGCAATCCACCCCCCCCTCCCCCACGATAACTTTTGTCTATCGTTATGAAGTAAAAAATAGCGATGGTCTAATTTGACTGGCGTCAATCTATGATAGATTGATAATAATTTGCCATGAGAACACTTAGTGCATATCATCGTCTGGCCTATCCACATATAACGCAGTATGATATTAGGCTAGAATACATTCATTTATAGCGATTGGTATCAAATTATCGATCGGCCTTTTCGAACCGGAAGCGCTGACGTTAGTTTTCAGGAAACTATCAAGGGTTTTAAATAAGAAACAAAGGAGTAAAACTGTGCATCCGATTGTACCTATTATTATGGCACTTGGTGCCATTCTGTTTTTTGTTGGTTTAGCTGTTCAAATTCGACTTGGCGCTAAGAGAATTAATGCTATTAAACTGCGCAATAAAGAATATAAAGTTTGGCAATTTGTGATTTTAATGATTGGATCAGGTGTAGCGTTAATAATGATATCGGTTATCTTGCCAAAACATATCGCTTACCAGCCTGAGTCGGCTTCACAATCGCCACAGCCCCTTTTATCCGGTAATCTAAAATACGAATTGGATTCTGTGCTTTCTTCAATGGATCTCAATAATCCAACAATAATAAACGCAATCGGCCGATTCCAAACCGAATATCAAGAAGCATCGGAAAGAAAGGACCACAATACAATGGAGCTGCTGATTATGGAATTTACCCACAGAATTCGCGCTGAGCTACAAAACCGAGATTATCCAGAAAGTCAGATCGAACGCGAAATAACAAGGATTTCCAATATCCTTAGGCAGTCTACAAAACAAGAAAAAACCGATTAATAATTATCCGAAATCTTTATCAATCCATAGAGGAATATTATGAAAAAATCGATGCACGCCCTTCTTCTCATTTTCGCCCTGTTTCTAGCCGCTCAAAACTCGGCATTTGCCAATCAATATCCCGACAAGGTTGTTGAAAAATTGGGAAATGGGTTAGCTAACGCCGTAACGGGCTTCGGTGAAATACCCAAAACAATGATCATCTATGGGAATCGTGACGGCGTTATTCACGGCGTGACCGTCGGATTTATTACCGGTATAGCCTATGCAGTTGGTCGTTCGCTAAGCGGTGCTTTTGATATTGCCACTTTCTTCGTTCCTACCACGCCATTTGTAAAGCCGAGATTCATCTGGGATGACTTTAATCGCGAAACAAGCTTTGTTGAAGCGCAGATGCGCTAATCGTCATAATTTTTGTTATTGCATTCAAATTGTTACTGAATGCAATAACAAAACCAGCACTGTTAACCTGCAGACACGCCATCTTCTGAACGCGTTAGAACATTCGTCGGTTTCTTAATAAGAAACAATCCCAATTTGACTATTTCTGGCAGTTTAATAACTTTTTGCCATTTTATTTGATCAAGATAATTGAAGTACCTGTAGGAATAAATTATTCAATTTCCGATTTCGCACATGATAAAATTCATGCTGATTTTTCAACGTTCATCCGGCTAACCTGATTTACCGATCCCAGCTTTATCAATCATGATACAACTCACCATTAATGGACAACCGCAGCAATTCGAAGCACCGATAAACGTGGCTCAGCTTATCGATCACCTTGCACTGCAAGGTAAACGCATTGCCATCGAGCGTAATGGCAGCATTGTT
>CAADGS010000034.1 GCA_900696615.1 uncultured beta proteobacterium | reverse complement strand
TGCCGTGATTATCGACACCGTGAATCTGAAACACTTCTTTTGCCAAATCAATACCAATTGTTGTAATCTTCATGTCGGACGCTCCTCTCTGTTTTAGTGATCATAGAACCACTATTTTGGCACTCTGATGCCGTTTAGGAAAGTGAGCGTCCATTCCATTAGGTCAAACTTCATCATCGCCTTCATCGGCACTGATAAGATCGTTACCAGAAACCGGCGGAAATTATATCGGCACCGGCAAGACCATGGATCGTGTCCGAACCGGATAGACCTTTAATTGTACTAGTTCAGATCGGATCTGAACTACTACACGCAGAAAAATCGGGAGTTCGTATTCCAATTCCCAGATGATCATCTGCCTGGTTGTCCATATCGAGTCCAAAAGATTTGCCGTTACCAGACCAAACACTCCAACCTGCTTCAATTGCAAAAGTATTGATATCGATATCATCAAAATCACCCATTAATTCAGAGCCATTGATGAAGAAATTGGCATGATCTTCGGCGCTGGAGTCATATTTGAACGTAAACCAGGATTCGATGGCGCCTTGTTGCGGCATTATTTCCTGCAAATTTGTGCCAAAGAAATTGCCGCCTACCATGGAATCATAGTCATTGAACTCGCGATCGATCCACAGGCCATTGCCAAACTTGCTGGGGTAATTTGTGCATAATCCCAGCTATCGATAAAGCGATTGGCAAGCTGAACATCCGGCCCGACCTCGCTGAGTAGCACATAGCCTTCAGCTTCGAATCAATTCCAAAAAACCAATCCGGATAGCATTGCAGCTTGTACTTCGGCTAATTGTGAATCATTCACTTTCTGTTTTATATCGATCATCCTTTTAACAAGGTAAAAAAGATTCTGTATATCGCTGCTACTATCGATTAAATGAATATATATTAAAATTATATTTTTTCAATTTGACTTGATGCAAATCAACGTAATAACTGAAGAAACAGGCACTTAATCGCCATATGCTATTCCGCAGATATGCAACCTGGTTGTCATTGCTTGCTTTGTTAGGTTAATATCAAAGGCGAAGCAGTGGAAAATTGTTTGTGGCTGAGCTGTAGATTGATCAATTGATTCAATAATTGACGCTTTGATAATTTTTATCAAGATTACAAAGAATACTGTTCAATAATCTGAATTCTTTGATAATGTTTTAAATCTAGCAATTAAAATACGCCATCTTCACAACTGCTGATCATGGTTAATTTATATTGAGCTTTTTTGTAGTTTAAGCTCTTTTGTGTGTTTTCATCAGCAACCTAATTTCACTCGAAAATACTGAAATTAGATCCAATTCGATAGGCTGCAGCGCAGTGCATTGTAATGCCTATAACTCAAGTTTGAGCTGATATTTTTTTGATAAATATATGTTGAAAGCTTTCGCTTTGATTGCGGGGGTTTTATTATTTAAGAGGTTTTTCTTATGACTTCGTTATCGAACAGAAATGAGATTTACTCACATACCGCATTACGAGGGATAGCCGCTTTAATGGTTGTTCTCGTTCATTTTCGATCTTTTTTTCATTCTTCCATAGACCCCGATGATGTAACTTCTTTTCTCTTAAAAGGCTATCTATGGGTCGATTTCTTTTTCATTCTCAGCGGGTTCGTATTGTCTTACGTCTATGCAATCGAAAATCCTGTGCGACGCTCATTTATAGAAGTTACTCATTATTTAATTGCTCGCTTTGCAAGAATTTATCCGCTGCATCTCATATCACTTGCAATGGTTGTGTTAATTTTTTTGATCATTTCATTGATTAGCTGGAATCACAAAGGAGAATTTTGTTGCGTGTTCGATGGTTCTTTGCGAACTGCCGGATCATTGCTTGCCAATCTATTTCTAATCCATGCATGGGGTATGTTCGACTGGGTTACTTGGAACCTGCCATCCTGGTCGCTTAGTTCGGAATTTTTTTGCTATTTGATATTTGCGGCACTGCTAACCATGGATGGCAACACCCGCAAGCTTGCCTTGATTGCGCTATCTTGTATAGTATTGATTTATTATGGATTCTCTCTCGCTACAGGCGATGACATCGATGAGAATTTTCGATTATCGATTGTGCGAGCCATCTCGGCCTTCTCAATTGGTATTGTATTATTTTTAGGTCGGCAAACGATTGTTTCGGTTTCTGAAAAATGGTTGTCTATCATCCAGATTACTACAGTGGTATTGTTGTTATCATCACTGCATCTTGGTATGGCGGATGTTATTTCAATCGCTTTAATGGCGTTAATCGTATTAACCACATGGGAAGATCGAGGTGCTCTGTGCAATTGGCTTGCAGCACGCTATCTACATGCACTCGGACTATTCTCGTATTCAATTTATATGTGGCATTACCTTATTAAATACATTGCATTAGAGGACTGGGAATCCATCACAGGCTTACCCATACAAAGCAGTAGCTTAGGATCGGTTATTTTGGTTGCTTGCTTAATCAGTTTAGTGATACCAATTTCAATTTGGAGTTATCGATCGATAGAAATGCCCGCACGTAAATGGGTTAGCTCACGCCTGATTGGCTTGCTTGAACTACGTTATGCACATGCCAATACAAAAAGCACTGATAAATCGTTATTAGCGACAGGTTGATCGATCGAATTCTTTCAATCGTAATTTTGTCAATCCTCAAGAAAGGCCTTTTTCAAAAACTCTTACCCAAAGATTTGCTGCAATAGCAGGTCTTTTTCTTGAGGTTGACGTGTACCGCCCAAAGAATTCCCCAATGCCGTCATAACTATCAGATCAACTTCATCTATTAGATTAAAGTGGCTTTTCTACTCAAAGCACTTTTTAAGTGAGTTTCACCCATACTGGCTGATGATCAGAAGCTTCCGTTTTACTATCTATGCCATGTGCCTTTAGACGAGCTGCCAAACCGTCAGTAAGCATTACAAAATCATAGCATTCCGGTTGATCTACAAAATCGACCGGATGAATACCAACCGTTGGCGCATGTGCAATCCCAGGGTTTAATACTGACCAAGCATCGTTAAAATTCGGTGCATCATCGTCGAAATGGGCTAAAATCCGCCTGCGCTCAGTTGCTGTCGCTGGAAAATTTAGGTCGCCACACAGTATTGCTTCAGCTGGTCTGGAAAAAACTTCAAATGTCCCGCCTTGCTCTTCAGTCAATATTTGACGTTTTGACATCGCGCTGGCTTCACGATGCAAGCTACGTATTGCATCGATTTGAATCTCACGCTGCCGTTGCGAATAATACTCAAGATGCGTGGTCATTACACGCAGCAAACCAATATCCGCCACTACCACAGCTTCGACCATAATTCGCTGCATGCTGGGTGCCGTTAATTCGGCGTGCCATGGCAGCAGGTGTCGCCACACTTGGCCTACAGGCAATCTGCAAAATATGGCATTACCAAAAAGGCTACGTCCACTATGACCATCAGGAACATCGGTCGCAGCACCATATATTGCGGTGTAGCCAGGCAAACCACTCGATAATATCGCAACTTGATTTTCTTTATTATTACCCGGTAGCCCAGGAAAGTTGATTGCCACCTCTTGTAGACAAATGACATCAAAATCGCCGATTTGATGAATGGTATGTAAAATGCGTGACAAATCAACCTGCCCATCCATACCCCTTCCCCATTGAATATTCCAACTTAACAATTTCATTTTTTCTCCTGTCGCTAAGCTCATGCAATGATGAATTTTTTTACTTTACATTAGTTGGCGATAAATTCATTATGCAAATAAAATCCGTGTTAAGCAAAGTAATAAACCCGATGGAACTTAAACAATATATTTTCGCATCCTTGCTATGTATTGCAACAAGCACGGCGTTGGCAAACCGTTTTGATCATGGCATTTGGGATGATCTATTGCGCGAACACGTATATATGACTCAACAGGAACAAATCAGTCGTGTTAGCTACTCTGGTTTTGCACTGTATCATGGCTTGCTAAGCAAATATTTATCGCAACTATCTCAAGTCAAAAAAAGTGACTTCTCTAACTGGGATAAAGCAGAACAGCTTGCTTTCTTAATCAATGCTTACAATGCATTTACTGTAGAAATAATGCTAAGAAGTTACTCATCGATTGCTACTGTCAGAGCCTACGCCCCTGTTAATATTCATTGGAAATCCCATCTTGTATCCATGATAAAAAACCAGCAGAGAATCAATTTCATTCCACTATTTGGTAAATTTTTCTCATTAAAAGAGCTTGAAGAGCAGTTTATTCGCAAACCGGGAAAATACGACGAACCACGCATTCACTTTGCACTCAATCGCGCTTCCATCGACTGCCCTGCATTACTCAACCGAGCCTATACAGGCATCGAATTGGAACAACAACTTGAATCCGCAACACGCGCTTTTTTGTCAGATCGCTCTCGTAATCGATATAACGAAGAAGCTGGAAGGCTTGAAGTTTCGGAAATTTTTGACTGGTATGAAAAAGATTTTGAACGAGGCTGGCAAGGTTGGCTCAGTTTGACACATTTTTTTTCTTACTACGGTAACTATATCGCTGACACTGCGCATACGCAGGAAATATTATCTATCAGCGATTTTGAAATTCATTTTCTAGAGTTCAATTGGATGCTCAATGAAAAGCTGCAGTAATTTACTCCCATGCACTCCCTTCTGAATCAGGATACATTATGGATTCAATCCATTGATTTAATTTTTATTTCAACACCATCTATACATATTTCTTACATTATTGCCATAAACATTTCAACCTTTACATATTTGCAAAACTAGAGCGAAATTTCATGAAGCATTTGACATGGGATAATTTCCCACGTATAGTTAACTTAGAAACGAAACCCTATCTCATGAAATATTTCAGAAACAAGATATCATAGCCTTATGAGTACTTCTACAAAATAATAAACAATAGTAATACTGCTGATATCAATAAGCCGTTGGAAGAACAATTCGAATCAGCCTATGCCAGACAAAAAATACAGATTGGCTGCCAGATTTTATTGTAGTTAACTTCAATAGTAATGACTTGAATTATTAATAATAACTACACTGTAATATATATTTTCAGCAAATCTATTGTGTTGTTGAGCCCTGAACTACATTCACCCTCCGGTGTTTTTCGGGGCTTTTAGAAAATGGTACGTAGTTCCTATAATATGTCCCAAATGATGCAACTTCTGGCAGTAATGAACGCTTAGAGTGAGATATACCGAATTGAAGTTTTATAATTTTGATTGAAACCATCACCGCATTAATTGATAGCACCTCCAAGACAATGAAAACGCCACTTCTCATAAACATCATGTCACAATTCATATCTTGGCCAAGTAACAATCCAAATTTTACATATAAGCTCAAATATTATCGAAAAATTAAGCGTTTCACCGAAATCATCGGGGAGCTAACTGAGCGCTACTTAATTATTTTCAGGGTAAGAAAAGCTTTCGTCTTAAAAGGTTGAGAATTGAACTTATAGAGTAAGTACTGAATTGTAGTGTTAAATCTGTTACTGACTAAAAGAAATAATTTTTAATACTTATTTTAGCAATTGCACTTATCATACTAATCCATTATTAATTTATTTAATAACTGCAAAGGAGTTTACTATGTCATTGCGCATTAATGATCAGGCCCCTAATTTCCAAGCACAGACCACGCAAGGGAAAATCGATTTTCATGACTGGATTGGTGATAAATGGGTCGTATTGTTTTCTCACCCCAAAGATTTTACGCCGGTATGTACAACCGAGTTGGGATATATGGCTAGCATTCAATCCGAGTTCGATAAACGAAATACCAAAATCATCGGACTTAGTATTGATTCACTCGATGATCACCAAAAATGGTTGAAAGATGTTGAAGAAGTTGGCGGTGCTCCGATTGGCTATCCGGTTATCGCGGACACTGACCTTCATGTCGCCAAACTTTACAACATGTTCCCTGCAGACGAAACAGGCTCGGCGGAAGGAAGAACAGCAGTAACAAACGCAACCGTCCGATCTGTGTTTGTCATCGGACCTGATAAAAATATCAAACTTATGATGACCTATCCCATGACTACAGGTCGCAATTTCAATGAAATCTTGCGTGTGATTGATTCGATGCAATTAACAGCAAAACACAAAGTTGCCACGCCTGCAAACTGGCAGACAGGTGACGATGTAATTATCGTTCCTTCAGTAACTAATGAAGAAGCTGAGAAAATCTATCCGGAAGGTTGGAAAACTATTAAACCGTATCTTCGTAAGGTAAAGCAGCCAAAGTGATAACGGACTCGGACTACTACCTATCTTCGCACCGATTTCTTACTATCAAGAAAGCTTGAGTGGCATGGCTTGGATAATAAATTGGCCGTCAACAACGCGGCCAATAATCACATTTCAGTTAATCGATTTGTTTAACTTTAACATCATATTGTTTTCTTAGCGCCGAAAGATAAGACGAAAGTTCTTCTTGAGTAATCATTTGCTGCAATTGTTTATTAAAACTATCAGTCTTTACTTCTTCAGAATGCTGCGGCTCGACAACTTTATTAATTCGTATTAAATTGTATCCGCCATTTGGATCAACTCTTCCTAAGAAAAATGGCAAGCTGTCGGTTTGAGCTCTAAAAATTGCGCGTAAAGTTTCATGATCTAGTCCTTGCGATTGCATATAGGAAACTTGCTTCGCTTCCATCCAATCTACGTCAATACTATCTCCTGCCTGTAGGCGTAATAGCTTTTCTTCACCCTCTTCTACAGCTTTTTTCTCAGCCATTATTTTCTTTAACTTCGCAATAATTTCATCTTTAACCACTTCTAAAGATTGGCTGGATGCTGGTTTATGCTCGATGACATGAGCCGATACAAAAGTATCAGGCTTTACTTCAATTGCTTCGGTATTTTGTCTATCAGCAATTGCACTGTCTGAAAAAATGGCTGATATCAACTTGTCGTTAGTAAGGAAATAAGGATCAGTCGAATTTCTGGTAATCCAGTCACTCTGTTGCAATGTTAATTCAAATTTCTCCGCTGCTGGTTTAAGACTATCATTCTGTTCATAAACAATATTACTGAAATCTTCAACAAGCTCACCAAAAATCCCTTCTGCCATTTGCAGTTTAAGTTTATCTTCAATTTGCTGCCGCACCTCATCGAGATTTTGTTGCTTTTCCTCTTTGATCTCAGTTAATTTAATCACATGCAGGCCAAAATCCGTTTCGACAATATCACTGATCTCTTCAGGCTGCATTGAAAAAATCTTATCCTCAAAGGATTTCACCATAACCCCTCGACCAAAGAAACCAAGATCTCCTCCATGAGCAGCCGAACCCGGATCATCTGAATTTTCTTTAGCAATTTCAGCAAACTCTTCAGGATGTTGTCTGATTTGCGCTAATATTTTTTCTGCTTTTTCTCGTGCTAGCTTTTTATCATCTTCTGATGCATCAGGCACTACACTAACCAGAATATGGCTAGCCTTGCGTTCTTCAGGTTGAGTAAATTCATCCTTGTGCTCGGCAAAATAATTTCCAATTGCCTCTTCTGTCACCGGTTCATTCTTCGCAACTGCATCTAAAGATAAAACCAAATACTCTATCCGAACTCGCTCCGGCAAATCAAAATCTGTTTTGTGCTGCTCATAATAAGTATTGATGTCTGCTTCGTCAGGTATCATCTGAGATAAAAATTGCTCGGACTCAATTTGCAACTGACTGATCTCTCGCTGAACTTCACTCAAATATCTTACCTTCTCGGCAACGGTTTTAGGGGCAAATCCATTTTCACTATAACCATCCAGCAATTGTTGCAATAGCAATTCCTGGCGTACACGCGACTCAAAAATCGTCGGTGTCAAGCCTTGAGCCTGCAGCAATTCTTCGTATTGCTGTTTTGAAAATTTATTATCTCTCTGGAACGCAGGAATATCTCGTATCGTTTTTACTAACTGCGAATCTAATACTACAAACCCATTATTAGCAGCCTCTCGAAATAACAATCTTTGTTGAATAAGTCTCTCCAGAACTGAATTTCTTACTTCAAAAGTATCAAACATTGCACTATCGAAGTTCTGCCCCAGCATGGAACGCATTCTTTCATGATGATCGCGTAGCGCTTGTTCATATTCACGACGCGGTATCTCTTCACCATCGACTACAGCGACAAAGCTTTCACCGCTCATGTCACGATATGATTCAACACCCCAAAATAAAAAAGGCAATACTGCCAAACCCAAGATGATTTGAACAATACGTTTTCTGCGATTGACAAGATCAAACACGATATGAACCAGAATTACGAATAATGATAAATAAGATTCAAGAGACTCACTGTATCTCTTAGTAAATTGATATAGTCACTAATTTAATGGCGGAGTGGACGGGACTCGAACCCGCGACCCCCGGCGTGACAGGCCGGTATTCTAACCAACTGAACTACCACTCCTGGAACCAGTTTTACTGGTGGGTGCTGACGGGATCGAACCGCCGACATTCGCCTTGTAAGGGCGACGCTCTACCAGCTGAGCTAAGCACCCGGAAATAAAGTCCGCTAGTTTACTGCATCTTTGAGCGCTTTACCAGCACTGAATTTAGGAACCTTAGCAGCCTTGATTTTAATAGCGGCCCCAGTACGTGGATTGCGTCCAGTACGAGCAGCTCTAGTACCCACTTTAAAAGTCCCAAACCCGACCAGAGTTACACTCTCATTTTTTTTAAGTGCTCCTTTTATTGCTGATAGCGCCCCATCCAACGCACTACCCGCCGAGGCCTTGGAAATTTTGGCTGATTTTGCGATAGCTTCGATTAGTTCGGATTTGTTCATATAATTCCCCTTCTTAGTTTAATGGTAATTAAATCACAAGCAAGTACTGCAACCGCTCTTATATCAAGCCACAAACGCCTGGTCAAGCAAATTAAAGGATAACCATTGCGTTATCAGGTTAACCCTTTTATCAAAATTGATGAAGGCAAATACAGGCATTCACTATATAACATATTATAAACATATACTTATTCATAAAATCTGAAAAATACTTGAATTTTTATCACCTTACTTTATATGATTAAATTTCTGCCTTTTGTTCGCGATTTAACAACACTTCAACAGCACCCCGTGGTGATACACCTTCATGCAATATACTGCAAACAGCTTGTGTAATAGGCATTTCAATACCCAATTTGTTTCCAAGCTGCAATACAGAATTTGCAGTATATACGCCCTCCGCAACATGCCCTAGCTCATTCAAGATATCTTCCAAGGACTTTCCTTTTGCCAACATCAATCCTACTTGCCGATTACGTGATAAATTACCAGTGCTAGTTAAAATCAAATCGCCGATACCAGCTAACCCCATAAAAGTCTGCATACACCCACCTAGGGCGAGTCCCAATCTGGTTATCTCCATTAATCCTCGAGTGATCAATGCGGCGCGCGCATTATGCCCAAAACCTATCCCATCAGAGATACCGGTTGCAATTGAAATTACATTCTTGATGGACCCTCCTGTTTCCACACCAATTACATCTTGACTGGTGTAAATGCGTAATCTTGAACTATGTAGCTCGGAAGCCATTTTATTGGAAAAATCAATATTCCTAGATGCCAGTGTAAGCGCAGTAGGTAAGCCTTGCGCAACTTCATCTGCAAAACTGGGGCCTGATAATACACCCCAAGAATTTGATAAGCCGTAACCCTCTTCTTCAATAATTTGGTGAGGCAGCTTAGTGGTTTCAGATTCGAATCCCTTACATCCCCATATGACTGGAATATCAATTTTACTCGCAACAATTGCACGCACAGTATCGCGAAACCCTACAATTGGCACAACGATTAATGCAATATCTGCTTTGAGCAACGCTTTGTTAAATATCGATGTAATGGTTATTGATTCTGACAACCCATATCCCGGCAAAAAGCTTTTGTTAACTCGGTGTGTATTAAGTTCGATGGCGTGATCCGGATCTTTGGTCCACAAGTTGATTTGGTGACGTACTGATAAGTTAATCGCTAATGCCGTTCCCCATGCACCTGCACCCAATATTGCAATTCTCATGACCCCCAAACCTGAATCACTTTGACATACCCAGTTTGTCCATCGATATGGCGTACTTTTACCCAACCTTGGGTATTAGAATCCAACCATTCCAGCACAGTATTTTCTTCTGCTTGAAAAACCAATTTTGAATTCACGTCAGCGGTTTCATATATGTCGGCCAGAGCTGCTGTCACTACTACGTAGCGTTGCTCACTTAATACTTTTTTTTCGACCCAGGCAAGATTACCGTTACTATCACGCACTTTCACCCACCCTTCAACGTTAACCACAGCCTCGACAGGAAGGTAAAGACTCGCAACGAATAGTTTATCTGCTTTAAGCGATGGTGCGTCATACATAATCACCGCATTCTCGGCGATAGAGAAATATTCAATTTCAGCCAGAGCATAGCTGGATGCAAGTATCAATCCACTTGTAACCAAAGTACTGATCCCCATTTTCTGACAGATATTGAATATACTTTTTTTATACATTTGATATTTTTGCCCTATTTCAATTTTTACCGATTAGTTAGGTTCTGAATAATTACCCAAATAAATGCAGCTACGATGACCGATGCAATATAATTTGTCTGTCATGCTAATGCACTCTATCTATCTACCTAACTTTTTATTTAATCAAATAGTTTCTTTAGAAGCCCCCTCAATTAATCTTATTCATCTCTACTTTTTTTTGCTGATAAATAACTTCAAAATTCACAGGGCTGAGAATAACTGGCGGAAACCCTGCCCGCGTCACAATATCTGATACTACTTCGCGAAGGTAAGGAAAAAGAATATTGGGACAACCTATCCCCAATACAGGATCTCTTTCTTCGTCAGATAAATTACGAATACGAAAAATTCCAGCTTGTTGCACTTCAACCAAAAACATAATTTTGTCTTTGATTTTGGCGGTTATCGTCACTGTTAACAGTACCTCGTACATATCTTCATTAATATTCTGATTCTGTCCTCCTAGTTGCATAGTGATTTCAGGAGCATCTCTATCCAAGAAAATGGTAGGTGCGTTTGGAATTTCCAAGGACAAATCTTTTACATATATTTTTTCTATAACAAAAACTGGCTGCGATTGTTCATTCATAAATATTTTATTAACCAAGGGTATTAAAAGAGCTGATTATCATAGTTGCTGACGCTTAATTTACATCTAACCGACAATTAATTTACTAAGAGTTGTGATAATTCACCTTTGTGATCAAGTTGCGCTAAATCGTCATAACCACCCACATGCCTTTCACCAATATAAATTTGCGGTACCGTACGACGGCCCGTTTTATTCATCATTTCTATACGTTGGGCCGGTTCCAGATCAATACGAATTTTTTCAATATTATCAACGCCTTTAGCACGTAACAAACTTTCAGCCATTTTACAATATGGGCAAAAACCGGTTGTATACATAATAACCTTGGCCATAAGCTCCTCTAACGCTTAACCAATGGTAAATTTGCCCGTTTCCAACTATCAATTCCCCCCATCAAATTAAATACTTGAGCAAAACCATTTTTTTTGAGAATAAGACTGGGTTGATTTGATCGAATACCGCTTCGATAGATCATAACAATTGGCTTCTCCTTAAATTTTTCTATTTCGACCCAACGTTCTTCTATCTTTTCAGATGGAATGTGCTTTGAGTTCGGCAAATGACCTACAGCAAACTCACTTTCATCTCGAACATCCAGTACTAATGCATTCTGTTGATTAATCAACTGCACAGCAACACGTGCATCGATTTCTTTAATACCTCGCTGTGATACCAATTGCCATAATAATAACAAACCACTAATAAGGGCTGTAATCGCAAACAATAAATTCTCTACTCTTAACAGAAAATGATTTTGAAATAATGATTCCATATACCTTCTTTTTATTTTAACTATTGATCTATAAGACTTGGTTAAACCGAAATAAATTTAATCGGAATATATTAACATCATGGAGATAAATAACCATCATGCTATTTTAGCCGCCGATTTTAAAAAATGTAAATTCCACTCCAATCGAGTAAATCCGCTTTACG
>CAADGS010000033.1 GCA_900696615.1 uncultured beta proteobacterium | reverse complement strand
TTAATTAAAGCATCATTATCTGGACAGAATAATATTAACTGATGAGAAGGTGAAGAAATAAAAATGTATAAAAAACTGATTACGGGGTCGATTACCGCTGCGGTAATTACAGCAATGGGAAGCAACGTACTGGCTCATACTCGTCTGGAAGTGCCGCAAATTGCGGATAACACGCGGGTAACCAATAACGTGATAATCGGTCATGGTTGTGGAGAAATTAATGTTATCGGTACGAGCGTAGTCTTTCCGGATGGTGTGGATTCAATCATTACAGTCGACGGTCAACCGCATACCGGTCCATTAACCGACTTTGTAGACAATTGGGGTAATCTGATCAAGAAAAACTACAGTAAAGAAGTTTTTACCCATCAACAATCCAAAACCGATGCAAATGGCAATGTACTCGGTTTTTGGGCTGGTGGCGGTGATTCGTTGCCTCATGATATGAATGGGTATATTGCTTTCAGAGTGGGGCCGGTTACACTTAAAGCCGATTCGTGTGTTGCCAGCGTTAAATTCTACGTGTCGATTGCTGACATCTGCGAGATTACGCCAACTTCCGGCTTTAATGAGAATACCGTGAATTTTTGGACACATAATAATTTAGGAACGCCATACGATCGTGTCAGTACTACTGACGATGGTCCGGCAAGCTTGACAGTCGTTCGCGACACAACCGCTAATCCATTGCCTGAAAGTTGTGGTGGCACAGGGGTTGCGGTCGAAGTGAAACCGTCGGCTGCGCAAATTAATCGCGATATGCCGATTAAATTGGATGGCGCACAAGTTTGGCCGCAATAATTTTGTGAAGTAGCTGTTGTTATGACACCCTCGCTCTCCCTCCTTTCTTTCTCGGAGCGAGGTTTTTTTTACCAAACATAAAATCCAACAGTTTTTGATAAATCGAATTGAGGGTAGTTAATTATGCGATCACTATTTTTTGTTACAATGCTGCGAGTATTTTTTTTCATAGCTGTTTTGGGCATCGCAAAGATAGGTTATGCGCATGATGCCGGTGCAACGATGGATATTAATGGCAATGTGGCCAGTTTTACCGGTTTTGCACTGGTAAGCTGTACCAATACTGGAAACATTCCTACCGATCATCTGGTTGCAAGTATTCGCGATACTTCGCCGCCACAAGATAATCTGCTGGTAAATTTGCAGATTATTAAAGGGAACCGTGCGATCAATACTACTGATCCCGTTTCAGGTGATGCAAATTACAGTCCTGAAGTAAGAGTTCATGGTGGCAATGGTTCCTATCTTTTGCTGGTTAATAAAACAGGTGTCGGTGAAAGGTCATTTCTTGTGTCTTACCATTGCATGGCGGCGGACGGAATCACGCATACCGATACGGATATTTTGGTTTATCAGTTTGAATAATGAATTCATGGGGCTTACGTAATGTCGGTCTCAGGTTAGAGGTAAGCGATAATGAAAAAAATGAAATTATCTATATTTACCGCGGTATTAGTAGTAATGTTTGCGCAAACTTCGTTTGCTGAGCATCTTGAGCAAGCTTCGACCATGTGCCATTTAACTACTTTGGATGGCAAACCTGCTTATGATTTACAGGAATTGAAAGGCAAAGTTGTTTATATGGACTTTTGGGCATCTTGGTGCCCGCCTTGCGTACAATCTTTCCCATTTCTGAATGAACTCGAACGGGATTTAAAAGATAAGGGTTTGCATGTGGTTGGCATCAATTTGGATGAGAAGGTTACTGATGCGCAGGAATTTCTTGAAAAACACCCTGCTGATTTTTCCATCGTTGCAGATATCAGTAAACAATGCGCCAAAGGTTTGGAAGTTATGGCGATGCCAACTTCCTATGTGATTGATAGAAAGGGTGTCATTCGTCATGTGCATCAGGGATTTCGTCCCGGTGAGACGGAGAAGTTGCGGGCTTTAATCACGCAACTGGTAATGGAACATCCGTAATCATTAGGATCGATAGTGGTTCTAAAATCCTCCATTTCAATCAGATCTAGCCGCTTCATCTCGATGTGCGTTTTATCGGTAGCAATCAACGGCCTGATAGGCTGTGTCAACGTGGCACCCTGGGAACGCGGTAATCTTGCCAAACCTCAGATGGAATTGGATCCACATCCACTGCAAAGTGAAATACAATCCCACAATTACAGCAGCCGCGAAGCGGCACCGAGCCATAAATCTTCTTCGGGGGGCGGGGGATGCGGCTGTTATTGAATAAAAGCCCACCCCGTGTATAAGGTAAAAGAATTTGCAATGCAAAAATACTACCGCCTTAGATTTGAAAGGCGGTGAGCGGCTAAATGATTCAGCTCCCCTAGTAAAATCAAAAAAAACGCTGCAAGCATTAACTTCTGCAGCTCTGGTATTACCCGGCCTACTGATGCCATCCGTTCCTGCAACGGCTAAAGACCGGATCAATTTTCAATATAGTCGATATCAAGAAGGCGAGCGCAATTTGTTTGGCGCTCCAAATACCCTCAAGCCGATTACTGCCGATGTGCTGCATGGCAGTGGACTTTTTTCATTAACGGATCGCGCAAAATTTTCATTCGGTTATACTCAGGACACCTGGTCAGGCGCTACACCGGTAACTATCACGCCATTGGCTACGACGGGCGGTAATCGTCCCTATACGGATGGCGGAATTATAGTTGGGGCTTCGCCCATTTTAAATAGCTCGGTATTGCTTGATCGCGACTTGAATCCAATAGGCCGTGACCCGCTTACAAAGGAATTAACGGGAGGTGTCGATACCCGATCCGTACTGGTGATGACATCGGCCTCGCCGGAAACCCGACGTCAGGCCAATTTCGGCTTGAGTTATGAATGGAACGAAGCCGCTTTGAATGTGAGCGGGGGATTCTCCCGGGAGCGGGACTATAAATCGAGCTTTGGTTCCATCGGCGGCCGCTTGGATTTCAATCAAAAACTGACCACGGTTAAATTCGGTGGCGGCTATACCAGTAGCGAAATTGGCGCAATTCTGGATCACGATTCGTCGCCATATATCACCAAAATTGCATATCTGCCGCAAATTGTCAGACGCGATAATTCGGAAATATTGCGGGGAGAGCGACAGGACTGGATAGCCAATATTGGTGTCGCGCAGGTGCTAACAAAGAATGCTCTGCTGGATGCGAATGTTGGGTATACGCACAGTAACGGGTTTCTGGAAAACCCCTACAAGGCGATGTCGGTCATTTTCATTGATCCGCAGGATCTGAATAACCGGCAATTGACATCGATTCCCGGTGATGTTCGTGCATTGCTTGAACAACGTCCCAATATTCGCAATCAAGTGGCGCTCAATACCAAATATATCCAATATATCAGCCCGTTCAATGCAGCATTGCATGTAGGTTACCGCTTATCGGTGGATGACTGGGGCGTGAATGCCCATACCTTCGATGCGAGCTGGGTACAACCCTTGGGAAATGGTTGGACGTTGACGCCCAGAATACGTTATTACTCGCAAGATGCTGCCAGTTTCTTTCGCCCCTATTTGTTTTCCCAGCAAAAATTTGTCAGACAAGAAGTGGATAATTTGGGACGGCAAATCTGGATCGATCAAGATAATCCTTCCAAGCAATATTTCGGAAGCAACCAGTTTGACTTGGTGGATCAAAATGGTAGTCCTGTTGATGGTTTCTCAGTACGTGTTGCTCAGAAATTGACGTCTTTTGATGCTGCAAAATTGCCCGAAAATTTTTCCAGCGATCATCGATTGGCAGGCTTTGGCGCACTGAGTGGCGGAGTGATATTAAGTAAGATACTCGGCAAAGGCGTGGCATTGGAAACAGGTTTTGAATACTATACGCGCGCCAGTTCGATGCAAATAGGGGGCGGCAATAACAGCTTCGCGGATTTCGACTATTATGTGGCCAATGCCGCCATCAAATTCGATATGGAACCTGCCACTTCACTGCCGGGTGGTTCAAAAACATCTTTTGAATCGCATGGTCATGCTTCGTCGCATCACCACCATAAAACTCCACCCGCAGGCGTCATGTTTGGTCACATGCTCGATAAACCCGGAGATTTTATGGCGGGCTACCGCTTCATGTATAACTGGACCGGTGGCAATATGATGCAAGGCGCACACCAGGTGAATGACCAGACAATCATCAATCAAGGTTGTGAAAGTGAGCCTTGCCGTTTCGTGCCTACTTTCATGGACATGCGCATGCACATGATCGATCTCATGTACGCACCGACCAGATGGCTCAATGTCATGTTGATGCCGACATTCATGGATATGGATATGAATCTGCGCAGACTGCCCGGAGCGCCACCCGCTGCACCCGGCGTTCATGAACATACTGGTGTGGCAGGTCATGAAACCGGGGCTATCGGCGATACGTATTTCTCCTCGTTAATCAAGTTGATTGATATTCCAGGCCATCGAGTGCATGTGAATTTAGGCCTTAGTGCGCCGACTGGAAAAGTGGATATCAAGTTGCGCCGTATTGCAAAAAATGATGGGGGATTGATTCACTTTGGCATGCAGTTAGGCAGTGGTACCTGGGATTTTATGCCAAGCTTGACATATGCCGGGGAAAGGAATCGATGGTCGTGGGGCGCGCAATTCAGCGGTATCAAGCGCTTGGAAGAAAAAAATAAATCCGGCTATCGCCTGGGGGATGTGATTCAAACGACCACGTGGGGAGGATACGATGTGATGCCGTGGCTGACAGCTTTGGTTCGGGGGGCCTATACCTGGCAAGGTGCCATTCATCGTGACTTTGATTCGTTTAACGCGCGTATCGGCCCGATGGATTTTCCAAGTAATTATGGCGGAGAATTCTGGGATATCGGGGTAGGGGTCAATGCTATTGTTCCAAAAGGACGGTTTGCAGGTAATCGTTTCGGATT
>CAADGS010000032.1 GCA_900696615.1 uncultured beta proteobacterium | reverse complement strand
CGGGTAATTTTCCAGCAATAATGGATCCTGGTATCGCGTGCAAAATCTTTTGGAATCATGGCATTGCTGATGTCTTCTATCTTTAAATCGATTAACGCTTGATTGTTCATCTTAAACCGGCGGAAGTTGGTTGAAAAATAAAGTATGCCATTTGGGGCCAATAAACTGGCGGCACTGCGAATCAACTGGACATGATCTTTCTGGATATCGAAGACCGCATCCATTTTTTTTGAGTTGGAAAAAGTAGGTGGATCAAGAAAGATCAAATCGAATTGCGGTTTTTGTTTTGCCCGGGCGTATTGCGTTAACCACTGCTGGCAATCGGCGCGTATCAGTTTGTGATTGCCGCTGATACCGTTCAAATCAAAGTTCCGTTTTGCCCAATCCAGATAGGTATTCGACATGTCGATCGTGACACTCGATCGAGCACCGCCGATTACCGCATGTACCGTGGCAGTGCCCGTATACGCGAATAAGTTCAGGAAGCGTTTGCCTTTAGCTTGTTGCTGGATGAGTAATCGCACCGGCCGATGGTCGAGAAACAGTCCCGTATCCAAGTAATCTTCGAAATTAACCCAGAACTTGCAACCATTTTCCTCAACGATATGAAAGTGGCCGACATCACCTTGTTTTTCATATTGTTCGGTATTTTTTTGCTTGCGGCGTATTTTTAGAAATATCTGCTCAGATGGAATTTTTAATACATTGGATATTTCTCTCAGCACACCGGTGAGTCGTTGATTAGCCTTAAGGGGATCGATTGTTTTTGGCGCTTCGTATTCCTGAACGTTTGCCCAAGTTTGTTCGCCTTGGTAGATGTCTATCGCAACGGCGTATTCCGGCAGGTCGGCATCGTATATTCGATAACAATGAATGTGATCGTGCTTGATCCAGTTGGAAAGTTTTTTCAGATTTTTACGCAAGCGGTTTGCAAACATGTTGCTTTGATTGTCCGTCTGTTCGATTTGTGCATGGCGGCTGACTTGTTCAATACGTTCTTGCAGCGATTTGATTTTTGGCTCAAAGAAAGCTTCAGGTTCGATGGAAAAGCGCAGTAGCTTACATTCCAATGCGCCGTTGTATAACGTAACCGGCTTTTGCGACCGGATGCCCAAGCGAAAGCCCAATTCAGGATTTGCAATGATTACCGCCGCTTGCCAACCGGTAAAACGCTGCTTCAATATTTCGCCAAATTGGCGATACAGGGTGCTGGTTTGTTCTTCATCACCAAGCCGCTCACCATAGGGTGGATTGCAAACTATCAAGCCCTTCTGCCAACTTTCTTTTGCGGAAGCATCGGCAATGCTGCGTTTTTCAAGATGAATTTTTCCCGACAGGCCGGCGTTGTCAACATGTTGCAAAGCGGCAGAGACGGTACGTTTATCCAAATCGAAACCGACAATCGTCGGCAACTTGATTAAACCGGTCTGACGGCGCTGCTTGGCTTCAACCAAGATACGTTGCCAAAGTGTATCGCTGTGCTGTTTCCATCCCAGAA
Organism: uncultured beta proteobacterium; assembly: GCA_900696615.1. GTDB lineage: Bacteria > Pseudomonadota > Gammaproteobacteria > Burkholderiales > Nitrosomonadaceae > Nitrosomonas. Next base: position 14,377 of record CAADGS010000032.1, on the reverse strand, counting down.
AACCGAAATAATTACGTTGCAAACTGGGTGCGATATCGCCAGCAATCAATGCGCCTTCAATCAACAAAGTGGCGGAACCGCACATTGGATCGAGTAATGAACCTCCCTGCACGGCGATTTCCGGCCAACCGGCGCGTAGCAAAATTGCCGCAGCCAGATTTTCCTTGATTGGCGCTGCAATACTCATATCGCGGTAACCGCGTTTATGCAAGCTTTCACCCGATAAATCCAAGCTTATTTGTGCAATATCGTTGTGCAGATATACATTGATGCGGATATCGGGATGTTCGGTGGCAATATTGGGGCGAGCGCCAAACCGGGTGCGTAGCTGATCGACGATGGCGTCTTTTACTTTTTGCACCCCGAAAAGGGTGTTGTTGATAGCCGGATTATTTTTACTGTTAAACGATACAGCTAACGTATTATCGGGAGTCAGATGCTCGGACCAGTCGATGGATTGAACGCCATTATAAAGATCTTGCTGCGACTGAACGGTGAAGTTTCCCAACAACAATAGGACACGGCTAGCGGTGCGTGACCATAAACAAGCGGTATAAGCTACTGCCAAATCACCTTGAAAAGCAACACCGGCCATTTTTTGCTGCACATTTTTCCCGCCGAGCATTTGTATTTCGTTGGCTAGAATGCCTTCCATCGCTTTTGGCGTGGTGGCAAAGAGTTGATACGTTTTCATGATTTGCTGAGAGTTGCCAAATAACCGCGTAGCATACTCGAATCGAGCGCTAGCACGCGATTTTTTTGTTTGAAATAGCTCTAGGTACCAGATGAACAGAATGACTCAAGTTATTTCCCGCATTGATGGCATTACTCGATAAATAAGGTGTTGCAGTGAACAAAAATCTGAATCTCACCGGCTTATCGATGAAAAGACGATTTGAATGGAAACGGTCTAGCAGACAACACAATACCGCGATTTCGAAATTTCGCGTGATAAAAGATAATTTTAGGAATACGTGCAAAATGATTTTTTCAGAAGAAGTTTATCTGATAAACGCCTTATTCGTATGGATGCTGATTCTAATTATAAGTTCTAAGTCATTGTTATTTTTATCCCAATCTTTATTTCATATATCCAATCATTCCATTTGTAAATGAATTTATAGGACATTTGTCCTGAACTGAGTCAGTGAGTACCTCCTATTTTTACTAGTGGTTTTATCCCATTGATTTAATGACAATTTTCTCTTATTAATCGCGATGATGGCAGGTAGCATACTGCAAAATTAGTTAACAGATGTTTATGCGATTCTTAATGCGGATTAAATAATGGAGATAAAGCAATGAAAAATTTTATACGACTGACAGCAACACTTGTTATTCTTGGTCTGAGTATACTCAGTCCCGTGCATGGAAACGCCAGTACAGTTCCTTACTCGAATGAAGGCACGCATAATTCTGATTCCTATACGTTTACAGCAATCTCAACCGGAGAGATTCACGCTTATTTTTATGGATCCACTGCGGCCTATACGAATACATTAACTATGTTGGTAAATGGTGTAGCAACGCCCGAAACTTCAGTTGGCGTATTGAATAATCATTTATCCGGCATTGGAGATTTTGTAAACCTGGGATTTGTCAATGCAGGCGATACCATAACTTTTCAGTTAAATGTTCTGACAACAGGAAAGACTTGGTATTCTGATTCGGAATCGAATTCCGACGGTATCAACCATGTTTATTCCACAGCCTTTCTAGGAGATGATGCCAATAATATCCCTGCAGGCACTTATGTAGGGTTTGAAGACATTTTCCGAGGCGGTGATCTGGATTATGACGATCAAACATTTGTATTTACAAATGTTAGCCCGGTTCCTGAACCTGAAACCTATGCCATGATGCTAGTGGGATTAATTCTGATTGGTTTTAAGTTGCGTTCGAGACGCATGAAGTAATTTAATGATATTTTGAATGGGAACTACATTTGCACACTTCTAGGAACCTGGAAAAACGCACTGTAATATTTTTCCAGGTTCATAGATGCGTAACATGTCAAACATCAATTTATTGATTTACAATAGAAAAACAGTTGCAAGGCCTAGAAAAATGAAAAAACCACCGCTATCCGTCACGGCCGTAATCATCACACTGGATCCCAGGGCAGGGTCATGACCGAATTTACGCAGTGTCAGGGGAATTAACACACCCAACAATGCAGCCAGTAACAAATTCAAGATCATCGCTATACCCATCACTAACCCTAGTTGCGGATTCTGATAAATCGCAAAGGTCAACAGACCGATAATCGTTCCCCATATCAGGCCATTAACCGCACTGACGCCGATTTCCTTAAAAATTAATTTCCAGGTACTGCGATTATTGATTTGATCGAGAGCCAGTGCACGCACAATCATAGTGATTGTTTGATTACCGGAATTACCGCCAATACCGGCAATAATTGGCATAAGAGCAGCCAATGCTACCAATTTCTCGATAGAGTCTTCAAACATGCCAATTACACGTGAGGCAATAAAGGCCGTAACCAGATTGATGGCCAACCAAACCCAACGGTTTTTAACACTTTTGAGAACGGGCGCAAACAAATCTTCATCCTCACTTAAACCAGCTAAATTCAAAGCCTCGCTTTCAGCTTTATCGCGTATAAAATCGATGACCGTATCAACGGTCACGCGCCCGAGTAACTTGTCCGTTTCATCAACCACGGATGCCGATACCAAATCATAACGCTCAAAAGCATTCGCGGCTTGCTGTGCAACATCATTGGGATGCAACTTGATCATTTCTTTGGACATCACTTCGGCTACCAGGATATCTGGATCACTGACTAACAACCGGTTGATCAGTAATACGCCTTTTAAGTGTTCATTTCTATCCACGACGAATAATTGATCAGTATGGTCTGGCATTTCGTCCAAGCGACGCAGATATCTCAAAACGACTTCCAATCTCACATCTTCGCGAATGGTGATGACGTTGAAATCCATTAATGCACCGACAGAATCCTCAGGATACGACATGGCTTCGCGCAATTGCTCCCGTTCTGCAATGGGGAGTGATCGGAAAACATCATCCATTACTTCTTGCGGCAGATCAGGTGCAAGATCCGCAATTTCATCGGTATTGAGATATTCCGTTGCGGCAACCAATTCCTGGCTGCCCATATCGGTGATGAGGGTAGCGCGAACCGCATCAGAAGTTTCCAATAAAACTTCACCGTCATATTCTGCTTTTACCATGCTCCAAATGAGTAGACGGTCATCGAGTGGTAAGGCTTCTAAAATATGAGCGATATCAGCGGGATGGAGCTGGTCTAAGAAATCTTGCAGTTCGGAGAGATTTTGTTTTTGTACCGTTGACTCAATCAATGACTCATCAGATGAGCTTTGTAAATGAACAAGCCCTTCAACCAATTTGTATTTCTGTAACAAATAGGTAACTTGCTCCAGCGGAGTAGGTGAATCTTCTTGATCATTATTTTCAATGGCTTCGGTCATAACGGATGTTTGATTGCAAGATTGATTATTATTGGGAGAAAGCACTTAGTTATACATTAGGTTGTTTGCGTTTTGATGACTCAAGAGTATAAGCCGCTGCTGTATAACAATTCCATAACATATCATTATAACCGGGTAATGATTGAATCTCCGGCGGAAAATCGAGTTCGGCTTTAATTTGTTAAGTTGGAGACAAAATCGAATTAACTTCCCAGTAGCTTATCACCTTCGTGGGATGAGCTCTCCTTAAGGGTTACTACCGGTTTACTACCTGACAGTCAGCATCCTGCAATGCCGTATCAATTCGATGCTTTTAGTAAAGCAATGATAGGTTTTGTTTGTGGCCTAATGCCGCGCCATAGTAAAAAAGACTCGGCGGCTTGTTCGACTAACATACCGATTCCGTCAGCAATTTGTCGTGCGCCATGTTGCTGCGCAAATTTCAGGAAGCGGCTGGGTTCGTGACCATACATCATGTCGTAGGCAAGCTCAGTCTGCGCAAATATATCAGATGGGATTTCTGGCAATGCGCCACTTAAGCTGGCTGAAGTTGCGTTGATAATGATGTCAAAATGCTGATTCGGAAAACTTTTGAAATCGCCTGCGACAATATTTCCAAACGTAGAAAATTGCTGCTGGAGCATATAAGCCTTTTGTGGGGTGCGGTTCGCAATTGCCAGCATAGTGGGTTTTTGTTGCAATAGCGGTAAAATAACGCCTTGAGCAGCACCGCCAGCACCGATTAGCAGTATTTTCTTGCTTGTAACCGTAACACTTAAATTAAGTTCGATGTCACGTAGCAACCCGATGCCGTCCGTGTTGTCTCCAAGAATTTCACTATTATTGAATTTTAATGTATTCACTGCCTGTGCGCAGGCTGCGCGTTCAGTCACCCGTGTTGCTAGCTGAAAAGCTTCCATCTTAAATGGCACGGTTACATTCAGTCCCTTGCCACCCTGATTATGGAAGTTTTCGACTATTGACTTGAAACCATTCAATGGCGCAAGAATAGCGGTATATTGCATAACTTGATGAGTTTGTTCTGCAAAAATCGTATGTATACGTGGCGATTTGCTGTGTGAAATCGGATTACCAACTACTGCATATAAATCGGACATTTAAAGACAATTATGGGGTTAATGATAAATTTAATGATTAAGCTCATGAGATTGAACAAATTTTAATTTGATTATTGGCTTATTAGCTTATCAGAAGGTGCAAAAACCCAGGTGCGGGTGATATGCAAAATATCGGTATCCCGGCGAATATCCGGTGGAAAGGGAGCAAATCCGTTTTGTCCGGCCAATTTCACGATATTGATAGCAGCTTGGTCGAGAATTTTTTCTCCGGAAGATCGATTGATTTCAATAGAATCTAATCCACCATCCGCTCGAATACTGACAGTAAGTTGCAAGTTGCCATAAAGCTTGCCTTTTCTTGCAGCTTCGGGGTAATTAAGATTACCAATACGCTCGACTTTGATGCGCCAATCTTCTACATAACGGGCAAATCGGTATTCCTTCGTGCGGGCGCCGATAAATTTCCTTTTAGGACGCTTCTGGTAATCGTCGTGATCTTGGTCGATTTGCGCCCGCAAGCGTGCGATATCAAGGCCACGTGCCAATAAATCCGCGGTATCTGTAGCGGTTTCTTGACTTTCGGCTTCCTTTTCACGATTAGTTAAAGAAGGCGCTTGTTTCGTATCATCGATCGCCATCATTAGCTTCTTGGTTTCTTGCTCAAGCTGTTTAACTTTTTGTTGCATTGCGCTGTCATCAATTTGTGGCTTGCTTTTGGGTAGCACGGGGAAAGGTGACTTGGCGCGGCGATCTTTTTCAGTATTTCCACCTCCATCCAAGTTTTCTTGAGCAAGAATTTCCGTTTTTACCGGTTGTTCTGCAGTTTTATTATTGACCAGGACGACTTCTAGAGAGGTTGTAACTTTGTCAGGCTTCGATTGAGGAAATTGGAACGTTACGCCCCACAATATCACGACGTGCAATAAAGCGGAAGTAACCATAGACACGAGCATGCGTTTGGCTTGTGAATGTTGATAGTTATCGGATGCTGCAGATATCGTTTTAATTATGGGAATAGAAACAGCCAACGGAATATGCCTTACTGGAGATTAAACATCATAACGGTGTTATTTTAGGTAACATCTATTTTCTTGTCACATGATAAATCTGAAGCTATTGCCCGATAATTAAGCTATCTATCCAGTTTATGCAGGTATTCAGCATGTAAGCTGCACTCAAGCAGATCGATTTCAGATAATTTAAGTTGAACATAATTACCCGGCGCAATTTCTGGTAACGATGGCACGCGAATGACTAATGGAATGCGGTCCAGTTTCACAAGATTTTCTTTGATGATTTGGCCTTCGCTAATCTGAATATTTTCTTGTAATAACCAACGCAAGCACCAGTAACGTTCCATCGCACGCTGGAAAGTAGTATAGATACCATAGGCCGCTTCGAAGTCACGCATGGCAATTAACAGTTTGTTACTTTCTTTGGAATAGGGAGGAGGCTCTCCGCGCAGCCAAGCGACGATTTGCCGCTGATTGATCAAATCAACATAGCGTCTCATTGGAGAACTGCTCCAGGTATATTGGGAAACGCCGAGTCCTTGGTGAGGTGCAGGTGAAGTGCTCATCTTAACTTTACCATTTGCCTGGCTGCGAAAAATACCGGTAATCCCAGCAGCGGTCAATTGCCGCCCCCACTCGGTATTAACATAGATCATCAATTCAGATACGACTTTATCTATGGGTGATCCGCGCCGGCGTTCATTGATTGTGACATGGTCGTTAGCAATCTCGAAACTGTAGTCTATTTTGTCATTGTTCGTATCGTTGGCTTTACCACGCAAATTTTCCATCTTGCAGGCAAATTTCCATAACCAGCCCAATTCACGGCCAAAGGGATATTCAAAAGATTCTTTATTTAATGTAGTTTCGTTAAAGTGCTGTTCTAATCGATTGTGCCGTAAATTGGCTCCAATTTTTATGCACTCAATCTTACTCTCACTTTTTGTGACGATAAAGTCATCGGATACCTCAAGATACAGCGAAAGCGCTGGACGAAGCTGGTTTTCAACCAGTGTAAAATGTTCAATCGCTGTATTCGGTAGCATGGTAATTTTATTTCCAGGCAGATAAACGGTCGATAACCGTGTCGCGGCAATTTCATCAAGCACGGATTCAGGACTAATTCCCAATGCTGGTGCCGCAATATGTATGCCGATCCGAAAACTTCCCAGTGGCAAGGGTGTAACAGAAAATGCATCATCGATCTCTGTTGTAGAAGCATCATCAATACTAAAAGCTTCCACATCAGCAATAGGAAGTCCACAAAAATCAAACGTTATTGATTGCGATTCAATATCTTTAAAATCGATACCTTGGGGAAAATTTTCCCAGACAAACTGATTGAAATGATAATCGTGCGATGATGGGATAGCGCCGCATTTTTCCATTAATTTTGCAACGGTTAGTTTTTTTTCAGCACAGACATAATCAACTGCCTTCCATTCCACTGAATTCTTATCGGGTTTGTATAACAAATTAGAAAGGTGTGATTTGAACTCTTCCGGTAAGGCAAAATGATTTAATTGTTCAATGTAACGAGCCTGCCGTTCGGCTTGAAGGCGTTTTTTTTCTTCGCTCGCAAGGGCTGCTTTCAGTGCTTCTGGCGGTGCAGCTTTATAGCGGCCTAAACCTTTTTTATAAAAGTATTTGGGCGCGTTTTGAAGCAATAATAAAGTGGCAGCGGATTCGACCGGTGTAGGTGTGTGGCCAAAATATTCAGTCGCAAGAGAATCGCTAGTGAATTCAGTGTCTTGAGAGCAAAATTCCCATAAAAAATTAGGATCCAGCTCATCGACAATTTTTTGCACATGATTCATGAATTCTGATAAAGGCGGCGCGGTAAACCGCAATAATACGGCTGAAGATTTGATTTTCGAACGTTTACCATGTACGGCCTCAATCTGTAAGGAAGTATTGTTATCAGTCAGTATGGTGCCAACTTTAAAGGCTCCTGATTCTTCATAGAAAATGTTCATAAGATCGCTTTTATGAGTATGGACAAGTTATCACCGGTTCTGCATTACGAAAATAGAGAGCTTGGGACAATGTTTAGAATCGTTACCTTTCAGAAGGTTTATTTCCAGTTAATCAAATTTTAAGCAACTGTCTATTATATATGAGACATTCCAGAAAAATAAAAGGATAAGCAATTACTTACAGAGCATTCTTATTAAAGCTATCTAAGAATGCTCTAAAAACTGATAGTTAAATGATTTAATCTTTGCAAACTTAAGTCTTCAATTTTGTGGTCGATTCTGTACGAAACCCATTCAAGACTATCAAAGAGATGTTGAAGTCATTGGATATAGATAAATTTTATATGATTATAATTTTTTATTATTTTTTGTTATATCGGAGTTTGCTGTATATTTCACAAATTTGCTTGGAGATTTAGGCTATGGAATGGCAAGGCTGGTTTACATTGGGTTTGTGCATGTCTGTGCTGGCGTCACTCATTTTTACTCGCATTGGCCCACACTTGATCATGGTTGGAGCGCTTACGATACTCAGTGTGACAGGAATTTTAAGTGGTACTGATGCGCTAAGCGGCTTTAGCAATTCCGGGTTGATTACTGTTGCAGGGATGTTTGTTGTTGCAGCAGGTATGCATGCGTCGGGAGCGATTGATTTACTTGTCGATAAATTGCTAGGAAAACCGACTAACCCGCGTTCGGCACTTAATCGTATGTTTTGGCCGGTAGCATTTCTAAGCAGTTTTCTTAACAACACGCCTGTTGTCGCAACAATGATCCCAGCCATCTACAGCTGGAGTCGAAAAATCGGCATAGCTCCTTCCAAGCTGATGATACCGCTCAGTTATACGGCCATTTTGGGAGGAACGGTCACCCTGATTGGAACCAGTACTAATTTAATTGTCAATGGTCAGTATCAGACGCTTACCGGAGAGTCCGGTTTTTCTTTATTTGCAATTACGGCTGTCGGCTTGCCCGTTGCAATTGTCGGTTTTTTATTTATGTGGTTATTTTTCCCAAAACTACTACCAGATCGTATGAAAGGAAAGGCATTTTCCAATTTGCGTGAATTTACGCTCGAGGTATCCATTGAACCCAGTGGTGCTTTGGTCGGCAAAACTATTGAGCAAGCTGGGCTGAGGCATCTGCAGCGTGTGTATTTGATTGAGATTGAAAGAAATGGAATGGTACTGTCAGTTGTATCACCGGATGAGGTGCTGCAAGGCGGCGATCGATTAGTATTTGCGGGTGATACGGATGCGATTTCAGATTTACTTCGCATTAAGGGTATTGCGCCTTCAACAGATGAAGAGCACTCATTCAGCGACCGACATCCAGAGAGGCGTTTAGTGGAAGCCGTTGTTTCACCGCATTGTACGGCAATTGGCTATGCCATTCGCGATGCACGTTTTCGCGCTCGCTATGGTGCCGCAGTGTTAGCAGTCGCCCGTAATGGCGAACGTATTAAAGGTAATCTGGGTAGTATTATTCTGCAAGCGGGTGATACGTTATTACTGGAAGCAAGACCGGCTTTTGTTACACGCCAGCGTTATAACAAGGATTTTCTCTTGATTAATGACCTGAATACTGAATCGCCACGTCATGAGCGCGCATATGTTGCCTGGGCTATTCTTATTGGTGTGATCACAGCGGCAAGTTTTGACATTATTAGTATGCTCAATGCTGCATTGCTTGGAGCAGGCTTAATGATCATTACTGGTTGTTGCTCAGCCAATCAGGCGGAAAGAAGTCTTGATTTAAAAGTCATCGTTACGATTGCATCTTCATTTGCACTGGGTTTGGCGCTAGAAAAAACAGGTGTGGCTAAATATCTCGCACAAAATATTGTGGAATTAAGCGGTGGTACGCCCTGGCTTTTGCTTATTTTGACTTACTTAACTATTTCGATATTGACAGAAGTCATTACGAACAATGCGGCCGCTTTACTGATGCTGCCGATTGTATTGGAAATTACCGAAAAAGCGGATTTAAATAATGTGCCTTTCGTTTTTGCTATTATGATGGCAGCTTCTGCTAGCTTTGCCACACCTTTGGGCTATCAGACCAATATGATGGTTTATGGTCCGGGAGAATATCGCTTCAGCGATTTTCTAAAAGTCGGAATTCCAATGAATATCGTTACAGCCGCTGTTACAATTACAGTATTGTTAATCGGTTGGCCGTTGACAAAATGAGTCATTTTATTCGAATCCAACGAGTTATTATATCTTACTATCTAGCCCGTTTTCGGCAAGCTCGGCAGCACGCAAAACGGCTTTTGCTTTGTTTTGAGTTTCCACCCATTCATTTTGTGGAATGGAATCGGCAACAATTCCTGCACCGGCTTGGACATGTAATGTGCCGTCTTTAATGATTCCAGTGCGAATGGCAATTGCCAGATCCATATCGCCGTTGAACCCGAGATAGCCAACTGCACCTGCATATATACCGCGTTTCGATTTTTCGAGTTCGTCGATGATTTCCATTGCACGTACTTTGGGTGCGCCGCTGACAGTCCCTGCCGGGAAAGTGGCGCGTAGCACATCGATTGCATTAAGTCCATGTTTTAGCTTACTTTCCACGTTTGATACGATGTGCATAACGTGTGAATAATTTTCGATTTGCATTTTCTCAGTGACCTTGACACTTCCTGTTTGTGCAATGCGCCCGACATCATTGCGGCCTAAATCCATCAACATGACATGTTCGGCAATTTCTTTAGGGTCTGCTAGTAAATCGGTTGCCAGCTCGAAGTCTTCTTGAGGATTCTTGCCACGTGGACGCGTTCCCGCAATCGGACGAACTGTGACGATGTCTCCCTCCAAGCGTACCAAAATTTCCGGAGATGCACCGACGACATGAAAGTCATTGAAATGATAGAAAAACATATAGGGTGATGGATTTAGACTGCGTAGAGCGCGGTATAATGCGAGCGGGGAAGCGTTATACGGCTTGCTCATGCGCTGCGACAATACAACCTGCATAATATCGCCATCAAAAATATAACGTTTAGCACGCTCGACTGCGGCTTTGAAGTCGGCTTCCGGAAATTCCGAAACGGCATCGTTGCTAGTAACTGCTTGTTCGGTGGGAATTTCGACAGGTTGGCGTAACTTTGTTAACAAAGCTTTTATGCGATCACGTCCGAATCGGTAAGCATTTTCTTGCTCGGGATTAACATAAACAATTAAATAAAGTTTACCCGATAGATTATCGACTACTACTAATTCTTCTGACAATAGTAGCAGTATGTCGGGGGTATTCAATGTATTAGGTTTGGCATGGCCGGCCAATTTCCGCTCGATATATCGTACCGTATCGTATGAAAAATAACCTGCCAAACCACCGCAAAAGCGGGATTTGCCTGCCGGACAGGGTGCTGCTCTGAATTGGGTTAAATAAGACTGAAGAAAATTCAAAGGGTCATCGCTAACAATAGTTTCTGCTGAGTATTGATGAATGGTGGTTATCGAATGGTCAATAACTTCAATGCGCGTTGTTGCGGGTAGGCCAATAATTGAAAACCGACCGAAACGCTCGCCGCCTTGTACCGATTCCAATAAATACGAATAGGGCTGGTTGGCCAGTTTCAAATAGATCGATAACGGGGTATCGAGATCTGCAAATGTTTCCAAAACGACCGGAATTCGATTATATCCCTGTTGCGCGAGTTGATTAAATTCTGCTTCGGTCATTATGTTGCCTGGCTGGCTAAGACAGTTTTATTAATAACTTTGATGCATCCAGTAAGGATTCCACGATGGCATCGCAATCTAATTCGTAAACATTGCGCCCTTCGTTATAACCATACGTGACACAGAATACGTGACATCCGGCAGCCCGTGCGGCAATAGCGTCATTCAATGAATCGCCAATCAACAGCGCTTCATGCGGTTGAACGTTGAAATGCTTACAGATATGTAGCAATGGCATAGGGTCAGGCTTTTTTTTCGGTAAGCTGTCACCAGATAATATGATTTCAAATCGATCGTATAAATTGGTCGATCGTAAAAGCGGCAATGTAAAGGCTTCTGCTTTGTTCGTAATGCATGCCAGCTTGAAATTCGATTGCTGCAAGGCTTCAATGCCTTCCAAAACACCTGGGAATGGACGGGTGTTCACGCTGAGATTTTTGGCGTAATGTTTTTCATAGATCGGTAATGCTTTGGCAAATAACGTGGCGTCAGGCTCACCGTCGAGTTGTCCGGTTAATGTACGCTTGACTAATTTTTGAATGCCTTTGCCAATATACGAGCGTATTGTTGATACCGCTTGTTCTGCCATACCCAGGTCTTTTAACATCAAATTTGCCGATAATGCGAGATCGTCGGCTGTATTGAGCAACGTACCGTCCAAATCGATCATGATTACTTTTACGGCCAAAGGAAATTGTATTTCTTTTTCAGAGGTACGTATGGTGCTAGAAAGATTATGATTCATTTAAATCAATTAAAAAATGAGGATGATTTATAGAAGAATGAACAATGAGCTCAAACGGTTGCTAATTCAGCGCGAAACGCGGCCAATATGGTATCGTAACGGTGCGGATCGGTATCTTTACCTGCTTGATAAATTGCTGATCCTGCGACGAAAGTATCCGCACCGGCGCGGGCGATTTCAGCAATATTGTCAACTTTGACTCCGCCATCAATTTCTAACATGATGTTTTTACCGCTTGCATCAATGCGCTGTCTAACGGCTCGCAGTTTATTCAAAGCTTCAGGAATGAATTTTTGCCCACCAAAACCAGGATTCACTGACATAATTAAAATTAAATCCAATTTGTCGAGTACATGATCCAGATAATAAAGTGGCGTCGCTGGATTAAAAACCAAACCTGCTTTACATCCTTGTTCTTTAATTAATCCGATGGTGCGATCAATATGATTGGATGCTTCAGGATGAAATGAAATAATATTCGCACCGGCCTTGGCGAAATCAGGAATAATACGATCAACAGGCTCAACCATCAAATGTACATCTATCGTTGCATCAGTAACTGGGCGAATGGCTTCGCATACGAGTGGACCGATGGTAAGATTGGGAACATAGTGATTATCCATAACATCAAAATGAATAATATCCGCTCCTGAGTCGATGACGGCGGTGACTTCTTCACCAAGTTTGGCGAAATTAGCGGAAAGAATACTGGGTGCAATGCGATACATGAAAACCTCTCAATAAACAACAAAGCCGATATTTTAACTGTAAATCGCCGACTGCGCTTAAAAGAGATCATATTTATTATTAATCTGATCTTTGTTGCAAAAAGTAATCCAGACATTTTTGAATCCGGTATTTAAATCAGAGTGAGATTAAAGATGACTGAAAATAAAAAATACGAAATTGATATCAGTATAAATACAATATATTTACCAGAACAATCGGACGAAGCTACTGACCGGCATGTTTTTGCTTACACTATAACTATTGCTAATATTGGTACAGTAGCTACTCAATTAATCAGTCGTCATTGGATTATCAATAATGGCGACGGAACTGTTCAAGAAGTACGCGGATTAGGCGTTGTGGGGGAACAACCGTTGTTAAAACCAGGCGACAGTTTTGAATATACCAGCGGTACAGTCATTTCAACGCCGGTGGGATCTATGAAAGGAAGCTATCAGATGGCAGCAGAAGATGGTGTACATTTTGATGTCGCTATACCAGAATTTATTCTAAGCGCTCCAAGAGTACTACATTAAAATTGTGAATAATAGTTATTATAATCAATATCTTGAGTTCTGATTCAATTGAATGGCCGGTAAGCTCTATTTGATTCCGGTGCCGATCGGTACGGGAGATATTGCATGGATATTGCCGATGGCGGTACAACAATGTGTCGGTGAAATTTCTCATTTTATTGTTGAGCATCCTAAAACTGCAAGGCAATTTTTAAGGCAAATTAACTCTAAATTTTCATTGCAAGATTTAAAAATGTGGACGCTCAATGAACACACTGCTGATAACGATCTGCAAGGATTGCTAGGGCCATTACTTGCTGGTCATGACATGGGGTTGCTATCCGAAGCGGGTTGTCCAGCCGTAGCAGATCCCGGTTCCGGATTAATTCGTTTGGCGCATAAAAATGCTATTTCCGTGATACCACTGGTTGGGCCTTCATCGATTCTGCTTGCATTAATAGCATCGGGTTTGAATGGTCAGCGTTTTGCTTTCCATGGTTATTTACCTATCGAAAATTCCGCACGCGCCAGAAAAATAACAGAACTCGAAAAGGTGTCGATTAGTCAGGATCAAACCCAGATATTTATTGAAACCCCGTACCGCAATCAAAAATTGCTTGAGCAATTGGTAACAACCTGCTCTGACAATACAGATTTGTGTATTGCGAGTAACTTAACTACTTCAGACGAAAAAGTTGCGACAAAATCAATCAAAGAATGGCGTATTTCTTTACCGGATATTAACAGACTGCCCACCATTTTTTTATTGCACGCATAAATGATGATCTTATGATCATTAAACAGCTTTTTTTTGAATAAACTCTATTTTATAGCCGTCAGGATCTTCAATAAATGCAATGACAGTAGTGCCATGTTTCATCGGGCCAGCTTCACGCGTTACTTTGCCGCCATTTTTTTTAGTGTTCTCGCAAGCTTGATACGCGTCATCCACTTCGATGGCAATATGTCCAAAACCTTCTCCCAGGTTATAGGAAGTAATGTCCCAATTGTGCGTTAATTCCAACACGGTACCGTCGGATTCTTCTTGATAACCGACGAAAGCCAAGGTGAATTTGCCTTCGGGATAGTCTTTGCGACGCAGTAATTTCATTCCCAATACTTGGGTATAAAACGCTAGTGATCTTTCAAGAT
>CAADGS010000031.1 GCA_900696615.1 uncultured beta proteobacterium | reverse complement strand
TCTGAAGTAGTATCCAGACAGAAAGATGTCAAATTATTGCAAAACAATCTGACCGTTAAAGCTGTTTTACCCAAATAAAAAATGAGCAATCTACGTTTAATGCTTGTAGCAGGGCTTTTGCTGCTCAAAACAGCAATGGTACATGCTGTACCACCTCATGACGCTTATATTGCCGGCTACGCAACCAGTATGTTGAAATATAAATGGAATCTGGATATTCCAGCGATCATCGTGCAAAATGGCGTCATTATTTTACCGAAAGATAGTCTAACTAGCCCGGATCAGAGCCGGATTGTGCAATCGCTTGCGAAGATTCCGGGAGTATATGAAGTCAAAATAGCCGAAGCGACTCCCGATGAAGCACCCGTAGTCACGGCTCCTTCTCAGCCAGTCAAACAAGAAGCCAATCAAACCATAGCAATCACCAAAACGGATCCTACTTTGTTACCGACTGGTCTATTGCCGAGCGGTCATTTATTTAAACCCTTATTGGCGGACCCTCGCTGGGCGCATTTTTCGGCTTCTTACCACGGTTTCCTCAATGATAATTTTGACGGAAGAAATATCGGTGCAGTAAGTTTTGGTGAAACGATACCGTTCTACCGCAGCAATATTGGGCGTTCACTTGCGCAATGGGAAGCAGGGCTTCAAGCCGGTGTTTTTAGTGACTTCAATTTGGGCGCCCCCTCCACGGACCTTATCAATACAGATTTTATTGCATCGGCATATGCAAGTGTACGCGCCAAACAATTCTCCGCATTTGGCCGGATTTACCATCAAAGTTCACACTTGGGAGACGAATTTTTGCTACGTAGGATAAATTCCACATTTGAGCGCATAAACTTAAGCTACGAAGGCGCGGACCTTAGATTATCGTACGAATTTCCTTATGGCATGCGAATCTATGGCGGGGGAGGCGGCTTGTTCCATAAAGAACCTTCATCGCTCGAAGTGTGGATGGCGCAATATGGTGTTGAGTTCCGCAGCCCTTGGCGTCTGAACTTTGCACCGATACGGCCCATCATCGCGGCTGATCTCAAAAATTTCCAAGAAAATAACTGGAATACCGATGTTTCAATCCGAGGCGGTATCGAGTTCGATAACTTGCAAGTTCTCAATAGGAAACTCCAAATCCTCGTCGAATACTTCAACGGCAATTCCCCGAGCGGACAGTTTCTCAGAAATAACGTGGAATATATCGGAGTGGGTGCGCATTATCATTTTTAATTTTTATTCATTGAGAATAGATTAACGCTTGCTCACAGCGCTCGAACATCGAATCCAATGTTTTCGCGGTAGAAATACCTTTATCACTTCGATTCTGAATTTATTCGGAAATGATAACTTCTGCCTGTGCAACGTTAGAACGCAATGATGTCGGCAAATCCAAATTCCCCGGATTCGGGTCATTATAAATTGCGTATAGGCGATAGGTGCCAGGTAAGATCGATTCCGGCAAGGTTAAATTTAAAATTGCATGTATTCGATCTTCCGAAGCAATCTGGCGCTTGAACGGGTGTGGCGACGTGCCAAACTGCGCGCTAGGCTGATCGGACAAATACAGTAATTGACCGTCCGGCGTACTGATCGCAATCCAAAGATCTTGTGTGACAGTGCGTTGTGGCGATGTTTCCGTAACCGTAACTTGAATTGTATCGCCTGGCTGATAATTTGCCAGCAAACCAGAGAAAGTTAATTCGCTGTAGCGAACATTATCCTCGATGCGATACACTGCACCGTTGATATCCGCGACATAGGCTTCCCCGCTTTCATCTTCGCCAAAACTGCTAATGGAAAAATCGCTATCGATCAGCAGGTTCGACTCAAAACCGGCACTGGATCGACGCATTCCACCTACGCGCCCCGACACGAAATCACCGAATAAATAAATACCCCGCAAACGCGGAAATGTACCACCGCGATAAACAACTCCGCCGGTAACAGAATGATCCCCATTGGCGTGATCGTATTCCAAAACCGGATTAACCAAACCTTGATTATCGCAAGACGGCTGCAGGTAACAATGATTACCTTCGAGGATATTCCATCCATAGTTCTCACCACCGGGACTGCCTGCCGCTTGAAAGTTGATTTCTTCGAATTGATTCTGGCCTACATCGGCAATATAGAGATCGCCACTCTCGCGGTCAAACGAAAAGCGCCATGGATTGCGTAAACCGCTGGCCCATATTTCCCTGCGCACATTATCGGCTGAAACAAATGGATTATCTGTAGGTATGGCATACGGTTGCCCCCATGACTCAACATCGATCCGCAACATTTTACCCAGTAGCGACGACAAATCCTGACCCGAACCTAGCGGATCGCCGCCGCTCCCTCCATCTCCCATGCCGATATATAACAGTCCATCAGGCCCAAACGCAATTTGCCCGCCATTATGATTGGGATAAGGTTGATCCACACCCAAAACAAGACTTTCACTGGCAGGATCCGCAGTGTCACCGGCGCCCGTAACCGAAAAACGGGAAACAACGGTATTGCCGGCGGTATTGGTGTAATTGACGTAAAAATAACCGCTTGCCGCGAAACTCGACGGAAAAGCAACGCTGAACAACCCCCGCTCACCGCAACAACTAACCCGATCGCTGATATCTAAAAACGGTACCGGCTGTAAAGATCCATCTCTGACCATTCTTATTCGGCCCACCTGTTCAACGATGAAAAGTCTGCCTTTGCCATCCCCGGCATGCGTTACATGAACCGGCCTGTCCAGGCCGTTCACTAGCGGGACAAAACTCAATTCTGGCCATGTCGCGGCGAAAGATGGCTGCGCTAAAACAATTAAAATAAAAGAAATCGTATTGAAAAGCTGTTTGAGTAAGTTGCGCCCCGGAGTTGGAAGCATTGAATAAGTATAGGTAGTCATAGATTATTTCTCTTTTCGGATAATCCGTAAATTTTATGAAATGCCAGATTAATTTACTGCGTGCAAAATCAATTTGACGACTGTACGATCAGGTTACACCTAGAACATCCTGTTAGCTATAGGTCATCGCATGCCCTCAGATAATTTCCGAACTCAAGTTTTTTACAATACGCAAGAAAAAGGGCCACTTAGAAAGCAGATGTTGTGACTCGCCCAAAGATAAACCAAGTGCATGAATGATGTTATGATCACGGTAGGAATGAACAATGAAAATTCCAATTGACAGCACGGTAATCACATCATTTGTCATGTCATAAACGCATGGAGCAAATAATTTGGATAAGTATCGAGGTCAACTCGAACTGGCCATGACGGTAGGGCAGCGGCTTAATCAGCGCGGTTTAATGCTGGTGACCGCCGAGTCATGCACCGGCGGCTGGTTAGGGCAGGCGATCACGGCGGTGGCAGGCAGCTCAGCTTGGTATGAGCGCGGTTTTATCACTTACAGCAATGCTTCCAAGCATGAAATGTTGGGTGTCGAGCAAACCGTATTGGAACAATACGGTGCCGTTTCTCCGCAAACTGCGCAACAAATGGCTATCGGTGCGCTAAATAGGAGTCATGCCCAACTTGGCGTAGCCATTACCGGCATCGCAGGCCCCGATGGCGGTACCGCAGCGAAACCGGTAGGGATGGTATG
>CAADGS010000030.1 GCA_900696615.1 uncultured beta proteobacterium | reverse complement strand
TCGTCGCGCGGATTATGATCGGGCAAATTTTTCTAATTGCCGGTTTGCAAAAAATAAGCGGCTATGAAGGCACGCAAGGTTACATGGAATCGGTTGGATTGCCAGGGATGCTATTGCCGCTGGTGATACTGGTCGAAGTTGCTGGTGGGCTGGCGATTATAATAGGCTGGAAAACCAAATTGGCGGCTATGGCATTGGCGCTATTTACACTCACTGCAGCCGTGCTTTTCCATACTAATTTTTCGGATCACATGCAAGCTATTCTATTCATGAAAAATATCGCGATAGCGGGTGGACTCATATTGTTAGCCAGCTACGGAGCAGGTGGCATGAGTATCGATACGCGCCGGCTTAACCCAAAGGAATAATACATATTCGCTCGGTTTTTCTTTCTTGGGAAATAAAATAATCTAAAATCATTTTGTTAGATCGCATTAAGTACCCCGCTGCATTCAGCGGGGTACTTTTTATAAACATAATGATTTATCATTGTAATGAAAAAAATAATCGTATCAATTAATACAAAATACAATCGATTACGTCATTATAGGATTGACCCCTTTCGTTATGATTTCACCTGAGATTAACGTGTTGTTGATTGAAGATAATGAAACCGATGCAATTCTTGTGCAAAACGATTTGCAACAGGCTATGGGGGATCAAGTGAATGTCATCCATACGGAAAGATTAAATACTGCGCTTGAATTAATTCAACAGCATTCATTTGATTTGATTTTGTCAGATCTTACTTTACCCGATAGCGATGGTATTGCGACGATAGATCGCCTGCGTACAAAAGCCGCGAGTATCCCCATTGCGGTATTATCGTTCCGGGATGATGAGAAACTTGCAATCAAAACAATTTCAGCAGGTGCGCAAGATTATCTCGTCAAAGGGAACCTAACAAAAGGTGTCCTCGCGCGCGTCATTCGCTATTCAATTGAAAGAAAACGCATCGAGGAAAGCAATAAGAAAGCTCAGAAGCGGTTTCAGATCATCTTTGAAAAAGCGCCATTAGGCATTGCATTAATCAACCTACAAACCGGAGCTTATTGCGACATCAATCCGAAATATGCTGCCATTACTGGCCGATGCGTGGATGAGCTTTATGCTAGCAATCAATCAGCGATTATTCATCCGGATGACTTGTTTTCATACGAAAGCGATATAAAGCATATTTTAGATGAGCATATTCTGGATTCAAAACTAGTTAAAAGGATTCTCCGTCCGGATAGATCAGTGATCTGGATTGAGATGTCCATTGTGTTATTTGAAGTGACCGGAGAACTGGAAGCTTGCTATTTGTGCATGATTGAAGATATTACCGAACATAAAAGATTGATTCAAAACTTGCGTCATTTGACAGCGCATCTGCAAAATGTCAGAGAAGAAGAAAGAGCCCGAATAGGCCGTGAAATTCATGATGTATTAGGCGGAACGTTGACGGTACTGAAAATGGATCTGGATTGGCTAATAAAAAAAGTAAATGCCGAACCGATGCATGAAAGAATTAAGTCGCTTTACCAATTGACTGGTGAAGCTATAGAAACCGTTCGCAGAGTTTCGGTTAATTTGCGGCCTAATGTACTGGATAACCTGGGGTTATGCGGAGCCGTCGAATGGCTGATACGGGAATTTGAGCAGCGGACAAATATTCGCTGCACGCTCGAGTCGATAACATCTGATTTGTCGTCCATTAACAAGCATCATGAAGCGAGTATTTTCAGGATCATTCAGGAAGCATTCATCAACATTACCAAGCATTCGAAAGCGAGCAAAGTTGATATTGAGATTCTCGAAGATGAAAATAATCTTATCATCACAATTACAGACAATGGCATCGGTTTCCATGAATCGCAATTACTGACTACGGAATCGTTTGGAATAATTGGCATGAAAGAGAGAGCGCAACAATTGGATGGAAAACTTGAGATACACGGTTCACCGGCTAAAGGCTGCATGGTGAAACTTACAATACCGCTAGCAACTATTTATGAGGAATCAAGCAGTGATTAAAGTTCTGATTGCAGATGATCATGCGCTGTTTCGTGATGGACTCAGAAGAATTATTAACGAAACGGATGATATAGAAGTTGTTGCAGAAGCAACAGATGGTAAGGATATCTTAAAACGAGCTCGTGAATCCGATTGGGACATCATGATATTGGATATTAGTTTACCGGATATAAATGGGTTGGACATTTTAAAAAGAATCATCTCGATCAATCCTGCTGCGCACATTTTAGTTTTAAGCATGTATCCAGAAGAAGAATATGCCATTCGAGCGATCCGCTCGGGCGCTTCAGGGTATTTGGCCAAGGATAGCCCGACAGATCTATTGATTCATGTCATCAGACGTATTGCCAAAGGAGGCAAATATGTCAATCCGGATCTTGCTGAAAAGCTTTTGTTCAATCCGGCACTAGATCCAGGGACGCTAGCGCATACGACTTTCTCGGATCGAGAGCTCCATGTTTTTAAGTTGATTGTTGCAGGGGAATCGCTGACAACGATTGCTAATAAGCTCTCGCTTAGTGTCAAAACGGTGAGTACTTACCGGTCCCGCATTCTGGAAAAGATGAATATGAAAAACAACGCGCAATTGGTTCGGTACGCCATTCAACACCGCTTGGTCGAGTAGGGCGGGTAAGGTTCATTTTTTAGAAAAAATGCTGTGTATAACTTGCTTGAGTATCGTCAATTTACCATGGAAGAAATGCCCAGCGCCCGGCACGAAAACAACGGGTTGTGATTTTGGCGTTGCCCAGGCTAGCACGGTGCTTGGTAACACAATATCGTCTTTATCGCCTTGTATGATCAAAGCGCATTGCGTGGATTGTGGCACGGGCGGTGCATTCAATTTAGCTACCGATGGCGCAACCAAGATAAGAAATTTCGGATCGAGCTTTTCAGCCACATGCAATTGAATGCCGCCGCCAAATGAAAATCCCGCTAGCAGTAACGGTAACGCTATCAAATGATTGTCAAATCGGTTGCGGATTGCTTGCGTGATTGTAATGGCATCTGCTATCTCGCCCAAACCATGATCAAAATGGCCTTCACTTTGGCCCACACCGCGGAAATTGAATTTGACAACGATGAATTCTAGTTCCAGCAAGGTGGTAAAAATTGTATGCACTACTTTATTGTCCATGGTTCCGCCGTGCAATGGATGCGGATGTGCAATGACGGCAATACCTTTTGGGGCACACGGTGGTTCTCCAAGCACCGCTTCGAGTTTACCCGCTTGGCCATCGATGAATAATTTCTGCAGCCTGGAAGTATTCAACGCGATTCACTATTAAATTTTCAAGCGCTCAACGATGTTTCCTTTAATCAGATGCTCATCGATGATTTCATCAATATCTTCTTTGTCGATATAGGTGTACCAGGTTTCATCCGGATAGATAACGATCACCGGGCCTTCGTCGCAGCGGTCGAGGCAACCGGCGTTGTTGATACGGATTTTTTTCTTGCCGTCCAGTTTCAATGATTTAATGCGCTGCTTGGCATAATCGCGTAATACTTGAGCGCCAAATTTATTGCAGCATTTGGCATTGCCCTCACGCTGATTGGTGCAGAAAAAAACATGATGTTGATAATAGCTCATATGAAAATAAATTTTTAATGGAAAACCTGCCAGAACAATATTCCGGCCAATAAGATCGCTATCAATGTCAATAACCGATTTTGGCGTTTTTCTTCCACCACTAAATCAGCCATCCTTTTTTCTAACTCATGATTGCGGTTTTCAGCAAAGGCTTGATGTATCAGGCGTGGAAATTCCGGCAAAATGATTGCCCAATTGGGCGCTTCTTTTTGTATGCGGCTGGCAAGCCCACGCAAACCGATTTGTTCGGCCATCCAGCGCTCTAGAAAAGGTTTGGCCGTTTTCCATAGATCTAAATCGGGATCAAGGTCGCGCCCAAGACCTTCGATATTAAGTAACGTCTTTTGCAACAAAACCAATTGCGGTTGGATTTCTACATTAAATTGCCGTGATGCCTGAAACAATTGAAATAGCACGCGGCCAAAAGAAATCTCTTTTAATGGTTTATCGAAAATAGGTTCGCAAACGGCTCGGATAGCCGTTTCAAAATCATCTACCCGCGTATTTTTAGGCGCCCATCCTGCTTCTACATGTGCCTGTGCAACGCGCGCATAGTCACGGCGGAAGAAAGCCAAAAAGTTTTGCGCCAAGTAGTTTTTATCTTGATCGCTCAATGTACCCATAATGCCAAAGTCAACGGCGATATAACGGCCATCTTGCCCCACAAAGATATTGCCGGGATGCATGTCGGCATGAAAATAACCATCTCGAAATACTTGGGTGAAAAAGATTTCTACGCCGACACGCGCCAATTGCGGAATATCAATGCCTTGTTCTTTCAGTTTATCGACATGGCTGATGGGGATACCTGTGACACGTTGCATAACCATTACACTGCTGCGGCAATAGTCCCAGTACACTTCCGGTACCATGAGTAGTGTCGAGTTAATGAAATTACGGCGTAACTGGCTGCAATTTGCCGCTTCACGCATCAAATCGAGTTCATCATCCAAGTGACGGGCAAATTCTGAAACCACCTGGCGCAATTTCAAACGCTTACCATCCGCCCAAAGCGTTTCAGCCAACCAGGCACCCGTATCCATAAGTGCTACATCATGCGCAATAATCGGTGCCAAATTTGGGCGCAGTATTTTTACAGCCACTTCGGTGCCATCGTGCAATATAGCGAGATGAACTTGTGCAACAGAAGCGCTGGCTATCGGCAGTTCATCAAATTTAAAGAATAATTCATTAATTTCTTGATCAAATTCTTTTTCCAGCGTCGATAGCACGAGCTTTGAAGGAAAAGGCGGCACCCTGTCCTGCAGTCTGGCCAGTTCATCAGCAATATCCTGCGGCAACAGGTCGCGTCGGGTGGAAAGCATTTGGCCGAATTTGACGAAAATGGGGCCCAATGTTTCCAGAGCTAAACGTAATCGTTCTCCTCTAGGTTTGTCCAGTTTGCGCCAAAAAGTTAGTGTATTGACTATTATTCGGAGAAATTTTAATTTACTGTGGCCCAGCACAAATTCATCCAATCCAAACTGGAAGGCAACCCACTGAATTTTAAATAAGCGAAAAAGGCGCATGAAGGATATAAATTAGCTGATAGAGCGTGCGCTTAATTAGTGAAATTAAGCAAGGCTGGTTTGTAATGAATTGTCATGTGAGTCGTTGCCGATTGTATTGTGATATGAAGAAAGGAATGGTTTTTGCACCTATCATTTATGATAATGCGTGAAGTAATTTATCCAATCGCCGTTCAAGTTTTTCAATATTATTTTTTAGCTTGGCAATTTCATTTGACCATTGGTTCACCGTAGTACGTTTGGTTAATAAGACATTCTCTTCGGTATAATACTCAGTTATGGCTCGCGAAATTTGATCAAAATTTTTTGTTTGCCATTGTATGAGATATTGACCGCCATGGACGATTCGATGGGCAATCATATCGCCAAAAAGCTGGCTCAAATCTTGTTCGATTATCATGCTTATATTGATTTGCTTGCCGATATCGATTAATTCTTCTGCCAAAGATTCATCTCCGCTAATCATAATCTGCTTAAGGGCGGTCGCCTTTTGTGTAACTAGCTCAGGGATAATGTTAAGAGGCGCACTAATCGTTGCGTCCACATGTAAGTTGCCATCTACTTTTTGCAGTTCCCCTTCTGAATTAATCATTGCTTTGAAATACATTAGCGGAGGAATTCGAAAGCAAACTATTCTGCCGATATAAGCTTGCAATCGTTCACAAGGCCATCCCTCACGGCGCAATGTATTGTTAATAGCTGTTATTACAGAAGAAGTAAGCATTATATGATTGTTCGATTTTTTTAATTCTAATAATTACGCGTAGAAATTAAGTGACGAAAGTTGTTAACTTTGCCATGAAATGACGAGTATAGCATCATAGCCTTTATCAATATTATCCTAAAAACCGCAGTTAAACGAGGTAATGTATAGGTTTTTTGAATTCACAGTATGACAGAACAGCTCAAGTCACTATTCAATCTCCAAGAATTGAATTATATGGCTATAACAAGCAGTCCATTTTTAGCGTTAATGTGTGAAAAATCACAGCCATTTATCAAATATACGGGTAGATTTCCCTTCTGTTCTTAGCTTCAAAACACTTCGATCAGTATTATATTTAACTCAGATAGTTGCAGTCTTCCCGAAGCATGAAAATGAAATGCGGGAATGGAACGATACTGTGTCAAGATAGATAGTGAGTAAGAATTCTTTTGATTGCAACGAATGGTTCTATGACGAGGCCCTTTAATCCCTATTGCTTGCAATAGGGATTTTTTTTATTGTCAATCTATTACTATTACAGGGGTAATGGCAAGATTTTGAGTTATGGTTGTGGCTGCTTGTTTGGCAAGTAATGGATTGGAATACGGGCCTGCGTGAATTTTGTACAAGCCATTGTTTTTGGTTATATTAACGGAATTGTTAAGCGAGGGAATTTTCTTCCGTACTTGAGTCAGGAAATTATGAGCGTTGTCCTGCGAACCAAATGCTGCAAGTTGCAGATAAACTGCCGCTGCGTCCGAATTGCTATTTGCAGGAGGTGGTAATGCTGAAGAAGGAACGGTTGCTTGTTTTATCGGAACATCGTCCGGTAATATGCTTTCAACTTCAACGTAGCTGCTGCCGCCCGCCAGAACGCCTAATTTATATGCTGCCGTATAAGAGAGATCGATGAGGCGGTCTGACAAAAAGGGGCCACGGTCATTCAAGCGGACAATAACCGATTTGCCATTTTCCAAATTGGTTACCCGAACATAACTGGGTAGCGGCAAAGTCGGATGCGCTGCCGTCATGGCATACATATCGTAAACTTCTCCAGATGCGGTATTGTTACCATGGTAACGGCGGCCATACCATGAAGCGATGCCACGCTCTTTGTAGGCTCGAAGCTCAGTCATCGGTTTAAAGTTTTTTCCCAACGCGGTGTAAGGCTGCATATTTGCAGCACGAAGTGGCTCGGCTCTAGGAATAGCATCCGGAATCAGATGTAGATTGGGAGGAGGATTTTCTCCGGGGCCATCATCCAGATAATAACCGCCACCCTTCCTGCTAACCAATCCCGAACCAGAATGAATCGTTGCTAGAGCAGATTGTTTTTTCTGTTTCAGATTACTATTATGCTGCGGTGTGCTGCTACACGCAGTAAGCATGGCAAAGATCACTATTAATGCCAATCCATAGAGTCGAGATGTCATAACAAACAAAGAATTTTTAAGTGGGTATGTTAACTTCAAAAATAGCATTGTCATGTTTTTATGAGTTTAGGATGTGTTTGAATACTCATCAAAATACTAAAACCGAGCAGCATTGTCACCATTGATGTGCCGCCATAACTAATCAGTGGCAATGGAACGCCTACTACGGGAAGGATACCACTAACCATTCCCATGTTAACGAAAATATAAGTGAAGAAAGTTAGTGTTATTGAGCCAGCGATAAGACGCGTAAACTGCGTTGAAGCATTCGCCGTAATAATCAAACAGCGTCCAATCACGATGAGATAGAGCAGTAGTAATAACGTATTGCCGATCAATCCGAATTCTTCCGAGAAAACTGCAAAGATAAAATCGGTGCTTTGTTCCGGCAGAAAATCCAGTTGTGTTTGCGTACCATTTTGCCATCCTTTACCGATAACACCGCCGGAACCAATGGCAATGGATGATTGAATAGTATGATAACCGGCACCCAGTGGATCCTGCGAGGGATCGAGTAATGTCATGATCCGTTGGCGCTGATAGTCATGCATGACCGACCACACGATGGGAAAGCTACCCAACGCTGCTGTGATTAACCCTACGATGATGCGCCACGATAGGCCAGCCAAAAATAATACATAAAAACCGCTGGCCGCAATCAAAATCGCGGTTCCCAAGTCGGGCTGTTTTAAAATTAGAAAAACTGGCAACATTAATAGTACCGTGGCACCCGCATAATCACGCAGGCGCAACGTGATTTCATGCTTATCAAAATACCAGGCCATCATAAGCGGGATGGCAACTTTCATAAGTTCGGAAGGTTGAATTCTCGTAACGCCTAAATCAAGCCAACGCCTGGCGCCATTATTGATTTCTCCAAACAAAGCCACACCTATCAGCAAGCTAAGTCCCACCATATACATCGGTAGTGCCAGACGCTTGATTTGCTGTAATGGGATATTTGCAACCAGCCACATGATTATTAAGGCAATCGATATATTGATCACTTGGTGGCTGACTTTGCTGATATTGCCTCCTGTGGCGCTATACAAGACGATTAATCCAACAAATGTCAACGCAAGAATCCCAATCAATAGGAAGCCATCGATATAGCGCACGAAATAATACCAAATTTTTTTTATTTCAATCATAAGCGAGACCGATGTTGATTATGAGTATGTATGATTGGATGTTATTCTTCAAAGGTGATCATGTTCAGAGTTATCAACGGATTCAGTCAATTGCGCAATGGTTTCGTCTGGCAGTTGACCGAGTAAGTAATAGTCAAATACTTGCCTGGCAACAGGCGCTGCCGTAGAGCCGCCAGTTCCGGTATTTTCGATAAGAACGGCCAATGCAATTTTAGGATTCTCTGCAGGCGCATAAGCGATAAACATGGCATGGTCTCGGTGACGCTCATTAATGGATTTTTCATTGTAACGTTCGCCTTGTTTTATACCAATTACTTGCGATGTGCCTGTTTTTCCAGCGAAAGTATAAGTCGCATTGATAGCGGCCTTGGCTGCTGTCCCACCTGGGCGGGTGACATCGATGAGTGCGTTTTTGACGATTTCAAGATTGTGGGGCTTCAGATTTAGTCTATTGAGTAATTTAGGAGGAACTTCCTCGATCAATCCCGTTTGACTATTTTGAATCTGTTTAACTAGGCGAGGAAGGTAAGCCTTACCATTATTGGCAATTATCATAGTAGCAAAAGCAAGTTGTAGCGGGGTGGTAAGATTATAGCCTTGGCCGATTGCCACAGAAATCGTATCGCCTGCGTACCACTTCTGTTTGAATTGCTTCAGTTTCCATGCCGATGAAGGCAGCAATCCCGAAACTTCGCCTTCGATATCGATACCGGTTTTCTTACCTAGTCCGAATTGACCGATAAAGCTATGAATATTATCGATACCGAGGTCGTTGGCAAGCCCATAGTAATATGTGTCACATGAGACGACCAATGATTTATGCAAATTAACCCGACCGTGACCCCCCGGTTTCCAATCGCGGTACCGGCGATTCACGCCAGGCAGAGAGAAATATCCAGGATCACTGATACTGTATTCCGGCGTACGTTTTCCCAATTCCAATGCGGCTAACGCCATGAATGGTTTAAATGTCGAACCCGGCGGATAAACACCGCGTAATGCGCGGTTGTTAAGTGGCCGATCAATTGAATTGTTAAGCATGTTCCAATTCTCTTGATCAATACCGCCAATAAAGAGATTATTGTCATAACCAGGCTTGCTGACAAAGGCAAGCACTTCACCGTTATTGGGATCCAACGCGACCAATGCACCCCGGCGGTCGCCGAAAGCTTTTTCTGCCGCTTCTTGCAGACCGAGATCGAGTGAAAGAATTAAATTGTTACCGGAAATGGGTGGCGTATGGGAAAGCACACGGATCGAACGCCCCGCGGCATCCGTTTCGACTTCTTCAAAACCCGTAATGCCGTGTAGTTGTTTTTCATAACTTTGTTCTATGCCAATTTTGCCAATGTATTGGGAGCCACGATAATTGTTCAGTTCATTACTGACTTCAAGCTGTTCAAGATCTTGATCATTGATTCGACTGATATAACCGATGACATGCGATACGATCTCTCTTTGCGGATATTGACGGAAAATGCGAGCTTTAATTTCCACACCCGGAAAGCGATAACGATTGGTTGCGAAGGTGGCAATTTCAACATCGGAAAGACGATTACGAAGTGGCAGACTTTTGAAACGTTTGCTTTCTTTCATCAGCTTTTTAAAACGTTGCCGATCATTGGGCGTAATTTCAATAATCGATGCCAATTCGTCCAGGGTCGATTCGATATCGACAACCTTACTGGGCGTAATTTCTAATGCATAAGCAGAATAGTTTTGCGCCAGAATCTGGCCATTGCGATCGTAAATCAGGCCGCGATTGGGAACGAGCGGTAGAATGGAAATACGGTTGGCTTCAGCCAATGTATGATAATGTTCTTGCTGTGAAACTTGTAAATAATAAAAACGTGCATACAATAACATAAAAAAAAGCACTATAAATCCTGTGCTTACAGCAAGCCTCAAACGGAATTTGCGTAATTCAGCTGCATGGTCTCGCAATTCAACTTTATGTTTCATAGCGCATTCGGATCAGATCGTTGCCTGAGCGGCGCTCTGAGCATCATTGAAACCGGAAGCCATAACAAGCATCCGGTAACAGTAGCAAAGTAATAAGGCCACGCCGGCAAATCCGTACCACCCGAAGCAGCAATTAAAGCAATCATTATCTGCATAACGAATAATATAAAACCTACCTGCGGCGCTTGTTGAACTAAGCTGAAGATGCGAAGTCGCCGTCCAAGTATCAAAGTGAGATAAACCGCTATACAATAAGCCAACGCGTGCTGTCCCAGAATACCGGTATTGGCAACATCCATCATCAATCCCACGCAGAATGCAATGCTCATTCCCATTTTATGGGGGTAATTGACATTCCAATAAATAATCACGATAGCAACGAAATCAGGGCGAAATAGGGCAACATCTTCATGAAACGGTATGAAATTCAGAATTAGTGCAATCGCAAGAGTCGTCGCAATATACCCATTACTTGGCGGTTCATAGATATCTTCCCCAAAGTACTCGTCGGGTTCTAAATTTTTATTTTTGATCTGTTTGGGATTCAATTTTAGGCATCTCTATAAATTCTTCAAGTGGTGTTGCAGGTGGTAGCGCTAGAATCAGAACTTGCCGGTTTCTATCGACTCCGGCAATTGGCGTACTGATAATTTGAGCAAAGTCGTTGGTCGGGTCGCGCTCGATTCTTAGTACAATAGCAACCGGAATGCCGGGCGGGTATACCCCGCCAATTCCTGAAGTGACCAATAAATCATTCCGTTGAATGTCGGTATTGATCGATAGGTAGCGGATTTCCAGTTCATCATTCTTTCCCGAACCAGAAACGACGGAACGTAAGCTGTTGCGTAGTACTTGGACAGGCACGGATTGATTTTTATCGGTAAGCAAGGTGACTTCCGATGACCAAGGATAAAGCTGCGTTATTTGCCCGACAATGCCTTTGTCGTCGATGACTGCTTGGCCTAGTCGTATGTCATGATAGCTGCCTTTGTTCAAAGTAATTTTGTGATTGAAGGGGTCACGGGGGGTGGAGATGATTTCAGCAAGGACAGCTTCGGTTTGCGCACTGACTTCGATTTGCTGCATGGCACCGAATAATTGACGTAATTGCTTGTTTTCAGCTTCTAAAGCATGTAACTTTAGCAATTGTTCGCGATCTTTAAGATATTGCTGCTTTAATCTGAAATTTTCTTCAAGCAAGTCGAAATTGGCAATGAGCTCATTCACTTGATCATAAATTTCAATTGGTATATAGGCAATTTTTTGCAACGGAAAAACAATCACCCCTATGGTTTGGCGCAATTGTGGGAATTGCTTGAAGCGTAAGTCTTCAGCTATTAATAAGCAGGACAGCAATACGAATACAAACAACCGCGCAAGTGGCCCTGGTCCATGTCTGAAAAACTGAGGCGCTGTTTTCATTAAGTCCAGAATTTATTAATTTGGCATGATTATCAAATTCAATATATCCGTAAATAAAAGCCAACTGTGTTAGTTTAATCTCGAGCAAAAATACCGATCGTGCGATCCATGTTTTCCAAAGCAATACCCGCACCGCGGACGACACACGTCAAAGGATCATCGGCTACAATAACCGATAAACCGGTTTCTTCCATCAACAAACGGTCCACATCGCGTAATAATGCACCACCGCCTGTCATGACCATACCCTTTTCAGCGATATCAGCTCCCAATTCTGGCGGAGTATGTTCAAGCGCAGTTTTAACGGCACTGACGATGCTATTAAGGGGTTCTGTTAGCGCTTCTAAAATTTCATTGCTGGAAATGGTAAAGCTGCGAGGAATACCTTCTGCCAGGTTGCGGCCTTTAACTTCGATTTCCCGTACCTCGGAACCTGGAAAAGCCGAACCGATTTCTTTTTTTATGATTTCTGCAGTGACTTCACCAATCAGCATGCCATAGTTGCGGCGGATGTAGTTGATAATTGATTCATCGAACTTATCGCCACCTACCCGAACGGAGTTGGAATAAACGATGCCGCCGAGCGATATGATTCCGACTTCGGTTGTGCCTCCGCCGATATCGACGACCATAGAACCGGTAGGTGATTCCACAGGAAGATCAGCACCCAGGGCTGCAGCCATGGGCTCTTCAATCAATTCGACTTTACGCGCGCCGGCGCCATACGCGGCCTCGCGAATTGCTCGCCGTTCAACTTGCGTAGAGCCATAAGGAACACAAATAACAATGCGAGGATTCGCCGAAAACAAGCGAGGAGGGTTGACTTTCCTGATGAACATTTTGAGCATTTGCTCGGTTACCGTAAAATCCGCAATGACTCCATCTTTCATTGGACGAATGGCAGTGATATTACCGGGGGTGCGGCCAAGCATCTGCTTCGCCGCAAGGCCAACTTGCTGAATCATCTTCTTACCGTTGGCACCGCTTTCTTCCCGAATTGCCACTACCGATGGCTCATCTAATACGATACCCTGACCATGAACATAAATCAGCGTATTGGCCGTACCGAGATCAATCGCCATATCGGTTGAGAAATAATTTCCAAGAATATTGTTGTTTAACAAATTAAACATAGTGGAAAAATCCGTTATTTATTAATAAGTAAGATTTATGACGAAAGCGAATATTATTTCAAATCTCAAAAAATAGTGCGCCGTTTAAAGCCGGCATGATACCCTAATACTTATTTAAATATAAGGTTACCCATTTAACATGACACTTTCAGTAAATGATGTAAAACGCATTGCTGATCTTGCTTATATTGAAATCAGCGAAGAGGAAGCCATAGCAACATTGAATCAATTGTCTGGCATATTTAATCTGATTGAAACCATGCAAGCAGTTGACACTTCGGAGGTAGAACCGATGTCACATGCACAAAATGTTGTGCAGCGGTTACGGGAAGATGAGATCACAGAGAGCGATCAGCGGGAAATATGCCAAGCGATCGCGCCTCAGGTCGAAGCAGGCCTTTATTTGGTGCCTCAGGTTATTGAATAAGTTATATTCGCTGCAAATTACAATAAAAATTTAAATCCAAGAAACCGGAAACTATCAGCACTCAGCATTTTGCATATCTTTAAACGTTTAATATTTTTCTTTACAGCTACAAATCATGTTTAATGCCAGTCTCAAGCAATTATCAGTAGAACTTTCCGGAAAAAAAATATCTAGCACCGAGCTGACAATAGCATTCCTTAAGCGTATCAAAGCACTTAATCCTGAGTACAATGCCTTTATCACCGTCAATGAAGAAGCAAGCCTCAGTCAGGCGCAAATCGCAGATAACATGATTGCAAAGGGATTAAACGGGCCATTGACGGGCATCCCCATAGCGCAAAAGGATATTTTTTGCGCTAAAGGTTGGTTGACAACATGCGGTTCAAAAATGCTGTCAAACTTCGTTTCGCCATACGATGCCGGTGTAATCGAACGCTTTAACCAGGCAGGTGCCGTCAATATCGGAAAGACTAATATGGACGAATTTGCTATGGGGTCAAGCAATGAAACGTCTTTTTATGGGCCAGTAAAAAATCCTTGGGATCACGCAGCTGTTCCTGGTGGCAGTTCGGGCGGTGCAGCTTGCGCGGTTGCGGCAAGATTGGCGCCTGCTGCAACCGGTACCGATACCGGAGGATCCATTCGCCAACCGGCTGCATTGTGCGGCATTTCTGGAATCAAGCCAACGTATGGATTGGTGTCGCGTTATGGCATGATCGCTTTTGCTTCCAGTCTCGATCAGGGCGGGCCCATGGCTAGATCTGCTGAGGATTTGGCGCTATTGCTCAATACCATGGTCGGTTTCGATCCTCGTGATTCTACGAGTTTGTCGCGCGAGCGAGAAGATTATGCGCGTGACCTGCAACAACCCTTAGCGGGTTTGCGCATCGGATTGCCCAAGGAATATTTTGCCGAAGGCATGAACAGGGATGTTGAAGTGGCAGTTGGCAACGCTTTAGATGTATACCGCAAGCTGGGTGCAACAACAGTAGACATTGCCTTACCGAACACGCCATTATCCATTCCCGTGTATTATGTGCTCGCCCCTGCCGAAGCATCGAGTAATTTGTCCCGTTTCGATGGTGTGCGTTATGGGCATCGCGCGCAATCGTATAGCGATCTGGGGGACATGTACCGTAAAACGCGTGCCGAAGGCTTCGGCGCGGAGGTGAAGCGGCGCATTCTGATTGGCACTTATGTATTATCCCATGGTTATTATGATGCTTATTATATTAAGGCG
This sequence comes from uncultured beta proteobacterium, assembly GCA_900696615.1. Lineage (GTDB taxonomy): Bacteria > Pseudomonadota > Gammaproteobacteria > Burkholderiales > Nitrosomonadaceae > Nitrosomonas. The sequence goes on along the minus strand of CAADGS010000030.1, from coordinate 19,258 downwards.
CAGAAATTGCGCCGTTTGATTGCACAGGATTTTACGAAAGCTTATCAACAGTGTGACATCATTATGGGACCGACAACACCTACCGTTGCCTTTAATATAGGAGAAAAAAGCGGTGATCCGATTCAGATGTATTTATCCGACATCTACACTAGTGCGGCAAATCTAACTGGATTACCCGCCATGTCCATTCCAGCAGGTTTTGGCAACAAAAACCGGCCTGTTGGTTTGCACATTATTGGTAATTATTTCAAGGAAGCGCAAATGCTCAATATTGCACATCAATATCAACAGGCGACGGATTGGCATTTGAAATCACCTCTTGATCAATAAATTATATCCTTAACACTTCATTTGCTGGAATTGTAATCATGCAGTGGGAAATTGTCATCGGCTTGGAAGTCCATACACAACTTTCGACGCAATCCAAAATTTTCTCGGGTGCATCGACCGCCTATGGCGCAGCACCAAACACTCAGGCGTGCGCAATCGATCTTGCATTACCGGGAGTATTGCCAGTTTTGAACAAGGGAGCAGTGGAGCGAGCGATTAAATTCGGATTAGCGGTTGGTGCAATAATCAATTCACCCTCGATTTTTGCGCGTAAGAATTATTTTTATCCGGATCTGCCAAAAGGTTATCAAATTAGTCAATATGAATTACCCATCGTACAAGGCGGCAATATTCAGATTCAGGTGGAGGGTATGGAAAAGAATATCCGCCTGACGCGCGCCCATTTGGAAGAGGATGCAGGAAAGTCGCTGCATGAGGATTTTCATGGCATGAGCGGTATTGACCTGAATCGGGCGGGCACGCCACTACTGGAAATTGTCTCCGAGCCGGATATACGCAGCAGCGCTGAAGCTGTAGCGTATGCGAAAACATTGCATGCATTGGTACGGTGGATCGGTATTTGCGATGGTAATATGCAAGAAGGCTCATTTCGCTGTGATGCCAATGTATCCGTACGTTATCTCGGCACAGAAAAATTGGGTACACGTTGTGAAATTAAGAATCTGAATTCATTTCGTTTTCTTGAGAAAGCCATCGATTACGAAGCGAGACGGCAGATCGAAATTCTTGAAGACGGCGGTTCCATTCGACAAGAAACCCGACTATATGATGCCAATAAAGACGAAACGCGTACTATGCGTACCAAAGAAGATGCTAATGACTATCGCTATTTTCCCGATCCCGATTTATTGCCACTTGAAATCGCACCGGGCTGGATTAACCAGATTAAGTTATCCATGCCTGAATTACCGCAAGCAAGACGAAATCGCTATGTCTCCGATTTTTCCTTATCGGCTTATGATGCTTCTATCCTGACAAGCTCTCGAGAAATGGCCGATTATTTTGAAGCGGTTGTAAATAAACTGCCCGTTCAGGCTAAATTATGTGCCAACTGGATAATGGGTGAAATTAGCGGGCAATTGAATAAAGAATCGATTGAAATTTCCGCTTGCCCAATCAATCCTGATCAACTGGTATTATTGTTGATGCGTATCGGCGACGGTACGATTTCCAATAAAGCAGCAAAGGTAGTTTTTGAGTGTATGTGGCGAGGAGAATTGGAAAGGGATGCCGATGCCATAATTGAGGCTAAAGGACTGAAGCAAATTTCTGATGACGGTGCCATTGAGCCGTTGGTGGATCAAGTATTGGCAGCCAATGTACAGCTGGTGACTGATTTTCGTAATGGCAAGGAAAAAGCTTTTAATGCTTTGATTGGCCAGATTATGAAAGCAACCCAAGGCAAAGCGAACCCTGCTCAGGTCAACGCCATATTGAAGAAAAAACTTAATGAATAGACTGAGTGCAACGGCTCGTTTGAACCTAGGCTTTGCAGAATCTCTTTAAAATCCTGCAGATATTGCATAGGACATAAAATCATTGGTTGTCCCGACCAAAATGATCTCACCCGTACCATTTGCGCCGCCATCATAAAAATAAATATTGCCGTTTTGCTCGCCGACCGCATTTCCATTGGCATATAGCCTGGCATAGTAACCAAAGGCATCGAATGACTCTACGTGGTCGGGCAGTAAATCTGGAAAGTGGCTTTCACCCCAGTTAAAAATCCTATCTATGGGATTGAATGTTGTGGCGATGGTAGTAAAACGATATGAATTGATTTCCGGATTGCTATTGCCTGCCAAATCTTTAATTGCTCCAGAATTTAATATAACGGAATATTGCGTGTTGTTTGCTAAATTGTTCGTGGGATTAATAGTGAGAGTTTGACCATGAATGGATAAATTACTGCTAAATACCGGGTCGAACGTTTCAATCACAATGCCTGAAGCCGTTTTGAGGATGATTTGTCCCGCACCTTGCTGAATAGCTTCATTGAATGTCAAGACGATATTACTATCGAGCGCAATATCTTTTGCCGCATTCGCCGGGCTGAAATCAATGACTCTTGGGTCCGATGCCGTCGTTAAAGGTGGTATCGTATCCAGGTCTTCGTACACGACAACCGAAGCAGATTTGCTGTCTGGGGTAAATCCTTGGCGCCATGACGCATCAAGGTAAAAAGTACCGTCATAGGGAGCTATAAATTCAATATGATCAGTGCCATTGGGTCCGCTGGTGTCGTCTGCCGCAATGACTGTACCCTGAACGTCGAAAAGCAGCAAAGTATAAGGATCAAAAAAACTTTTGCTAAATATATCGTAAGTTGCACCCGCAGTACCCATAAAAGCGAATATATTTTGAAAATCAACGTGGTTTGCTCCAGTAGAAAAAAATGCTACATAGTCCCACGTTAGCATCTCGCCAAGTCCATCTATGGGCGGTACAAACTGCCTAAATGTGAGGTCCGTCGCCTGAACGGTTTGATCGATTGAAAGATTGGAAAAATAATTCATCGCCTGATAGTTATCACTTATTACATTTTCAGCATCGACTTATGGTAGTAAAGGCAACTGACTACTCTCACAGTAAAGTTCGGAATAAGTATCTACTACACCAATTTGTCCCGCTCTAATGCTTCATAATTGGTTCATCTTAAAGCTTTATTACTCGCTTTCATTCCTAATGTAATGTTTTCTATAAAAATCAGCAAGGCACTCGTCAGTTTCATCGCACAATTCTTCAAACGTATCCCACGCGTCATAGCTCACATCTGTGCTTGCAACGTTGCGGACAGTTTTACCCAATAGTGTCTCGAAATCTATCTCGGCATTGGCAGCCTCGTTTTCAGCAAATTCCGAAATGATATCATTGCAATGTTGTTCGTAAATTGTGTCGATGCCACTCACGCTCGGCAATTTCCAGTGATTGCTATTGATTTTTACTATAGCCATTTTATTTACCTCCGTCGCAAAAGTTATGTTTAAAAATAACCACACACATAAGTTAGCGTCAAAAAAACAAGAAAGCTGTGAGTAATCTCACAATATGAACGATGGTATTAAATTTTCACAAAGTAGATTCAACTGCTTAGCAGGAATTTTTTGAATTTAATACTAGAATTTACTTTACTTAAGTATTTCATTCAGTTGTTGTTCATCGCAAACAGAATAGGCTTATGCCATTGGCAATTTTTTCGCGATAGCTTGGAAAATTGGAGAAGGAGGTGCAAAGATGAACATTACGGGTGATAAGCTAAGCTTTAACGTAAAGTATGGTATGTACCTAAAATTGTATCAAACACTTAGTGCTGTTTCTGCCGGCTTGTTGAATAAAATAAATTTGCAAATGCCCTTGTTTGTAGTCGCGTTTTTACTGGCAAGTTGTAAGACAGTACCCATGTATGATAGGAGTTTTGCTGAAAGAGGCGGGTTTTGGGAACAAGATGAAAACTCGAGTGCACGTTTCCATCATACTTCCTTCACTGACAAAGCCGTCATTGGGCGTATGTACGTTTCTGGCAGGAGCGCACTACTCAATCGCGATCGAATAAAAAAATCTTCTGAAACTAAGACTTATGCATTTGTTACAACCGGTCCAGAAACCAGCGTTCGATTAGAATTCAAACCATTTGACTCAACTTGTATAGTTCGCATTGAAGAATTTAATGTTGGTAATGCTTATTCAGATTCTTCAGATTGCCAACACATAATCGATACTTTGCATGCAACGATACAAGCTAAAAATGCAATGTTGCACATATATGTCGCATCAAACCAGACCGAAGTAACCGTAATTAGCGGTGTGATAAAAATCGCACTGCACGATAATTTAACGTATTCGATTGATGCGAGAGAAGATCAGGAAATAACGATTACTCATGATTCGATCAGTCGTCCTCGTTTGCTGGATCCGGATGAAATATGGCGGCGAATTGCCTGGAGAGATGACTATCAATTTTATAAGACAACAATAGACTGGAGTAAAGTTATAACGATTGCTGTTACGGGCGCAATCATTGCTGCAATAATATTGCTAGGCCGATCAAGTAACAGAAGTACTAGCGGATTTCCTCGAAGTCACCGCTGGAAATAAATTTTCTTATATTGTTACTTGCGCCAGTTGTTTTAGATTTTCTTATAAATGCCTAGCTCGTTGAATCAGTTTTAATATATGAGTTTCATTTATAATTTCTGCCGGCTATTTCGGATCGATATTTTGCTTTGTAATTTGGTAAGAGCTACTCCGATTCCAGCTTTTTCGTGATTTATGAAACTGCCCATGAAGCGGAGTAGTGATGTGTTTTACTACTGCTTAATTGTTTTTCTTGATTTCATCGCATTTATCTAAGAATGCTTGACGTGCAGGTTCGTTATTTTTGAACTCAATTAACGCTTTCTCCATTCCTCTGCCTGAACAATTGACTGAATTCGCTTCAGGAAGCTCACCACCACAACCTAATAAAGTAATGCTAAGCGCAATAACGCCAACAACATTATAGTTAACCTTCATTTAAAATTTTCCTCTATAAAAATCATTATGGTTTAAAAAGTGAGTTGAAAAACTTTCCATAGCAATCGATATAAGGTAAAAGCAGAAAAAGCTCAGTTAATAGATAATTAAGTGAGCATTTTTTTATCTATTTTAATACTGCATCGGTAGCACAGTTAATTTTCCAACAACTTGTATTATGATACTTTCCATTTCAAAATTACTCGGCTTTGATTCTGCCATCCAATCTAGGTCACCGATTCTACCTGAATTCTTACAAACTATGTCTTTTACTTTACTTTCCTTTCAAACTAAATGGGTCAGTGAAATGATATGTTGATTTACTTTGGAGTGCTATGTTGATCGCGTTTTTGCATGATTTGATTTTTGAATAGACCGTGACAAGGTTAAAAAACAAACCAAACTATGCTAATCTGGACTCAAGTCTGTATACTCTATGAGAATCTGAAGCATATCTTTGCCGATTGCTAGCAGTATCTAAACTATCTGGAGTGAGTCAATGAAATTTTCTATTTACCGCTATGATCCTGATAAAGATGAAAAGCCATACATGCAGGATTACGATGTGCAGTTGGCTGTTACAGATAAGATGTTGCTGGATGCTTTGCTACGCATAAAGTCAATGGATGATAGTTTAAGTTTGCGCCGTTCTTGCCGCGAAGGAGTATGCGGTTCGGATGCGATGAATATTAATGGACGGAATGGACTGGCATGCATCACACCAATCAGTAGTCTTAAGGAGCCGATAGCAATACGCCCTTTACCCGGTTTGCCGGTAATCCGGGATTTGGTGGTTGATATGACGCAATTTTTTCAGCAATATCATTCCATCAAACCCTATCTGATTAATAATGATCCGCCTCCTGAAACAGAGCGATTGCAATCCCCTGAAGACCGGGCTGCATTGGATGGCGTTTACGAATGCATACTTTGCGCGTGTTGTACGACGTCTTGTCCGTCATTCTGGTGGAATCCCGATAAATTTGTAGGACCTGCAGGATTGTTACAAGCTTATCGTTTTCTTGCCGATAGCCGTGATCAAGCAACTGTGGAGAGATTGGATAATCTGGAAGATCCTTATCGCCTGTTCCGTTGTCATTCCATCATGAATTGCGTCGATGCTTGTCCTAAAGGTTTGAATCCCACCAAGGCAATCGGCAAGATTAAGGATATGATGATCAAAAGAATGGTATGAAAGAATTTGAGCGTGCCCGTTGGCGCTGCCGTCGCGGTTTGCTCGAACTGGATATTATTTTGCAGCGTTTTATGGATCGATACTATATGCAGTTGGACGATAAAGGGTTACAACAATTTGAACGTTTGTTGGCCCTGGCGGATAACGATTTATGGGATCAAATCACCGCACGGCAAGTTAACAATGACAGTGATGTGCAGCAAGTTCTGGAGTTACTCAGAAAAAGTTAGTTTCTAATGATATTTTTATAACTGTTGGATTTTATAATCGCGCATATCGATTAATTTTAAGTAATTAGTGGAGAAGTTAAATGGCACAAAAAGGCACAGCAACTTTAAATCTCAATGATGGAAGTGCACCCATCGAATTACCGGTTTTAACGGGAACTATGGGGCCAGATGTAATTGATATTCGCACGCTGCATGCAAAAAGTGGCTTATTTACTTACGATCCTGGTTATTTGTCAACCGCCAGCAATAGTTCAACTATCACCTTTATCGATGGCGACAAGGGAATTTTGCTATACCGAGGCTATCCTATCGAACAGCTTGCAACCCATTGTGATTTTATCGATGTGTGCCATTTGTTGATGAAAGGCGAATTACCCAATGCAGAACAAAAAAGGGAATTTGACAGCGCCGTGAAGAATCATTCGATGTTGCATGAACAACTTGTCCGGTTTTATAGCGGATTCCGGCGGGATGCTCATCCTATGGCTGTGATGGTTGGTGTGGTAGGCGCTTTATCGGCTTTCTACCATGAAGCCTTAGATATTTCCGATCCGGAATATCGGGAACAGTCGGCATTCCGATTAATTGCAAAGTTACCCACCATTGCCGCTATGGCTTATAAATATAATATTGGCCAACCTTTTATTTATCCACAGAACCGCCTTAGTTATGCAGAAAATTTTTTGCATATGATGTTTGCGGTACCGACTGAAGAATATCAAGTGAATCCAGTGATTGTTCGCGCGCTGGATCGGATTTTGATCTTGCATGCCGATCATGAACAAAATGCTTCGACTTCGACGGTTCGATTGGTAGGATCAAGCGGCGCAAATCCGTTTGCTTGCGTTTCATCCGGTATTTCCTGTCTATGGGGGCCGGCGCACGGTGGTGCGAATGAGGCCTGTCTGAATATGCTGGAAGAAATCGGCGATGTATCACGTATCGATGAATACATTGAGCGGGTAAAAGATAAAAACAGTAACTACCGATTGATGGGATTCGGTCATCGCGTATATAAAAACTTTGATCCACGCGCAAAATTAATGCGCGAAACCTGTCACGAAGTTTTGGATGAGCTGGGCCTGCAAAACGATCGTTTATTCAAGCTGGCATTGCAATTAGAGAAAATCGCATTGGAAGACGATTATTTTATTTCCAGAAAACTCTATCCTAATGTTGATTTTTATTCCGGAATTGTCCAACGGGCGCTAGGCATACCCACAAAAATGTTTACCGCTATTTTTGCGATGGCGCGGACAGTCGGTTGGGTGGCTCAGTGGAGCGAGATGGTTTCCGATCCATCATATAAAATTGGACGTCCGCGTCAACTATATACCGGCACAACGATGCGCGATATCCCCGGGTCATATTCCAAAAAATAGTTTTAGAAATACCCTTTCTTTTTAAGACTGCCTATTTATGAGTAAGCCGTTGTTAGATGATTCGCTGTTATCCGGTGCTAATGCTTCGTTTATTGAAGCAGTATATGAAGAATATTTGCATAACCCAAATTCGGTAGCTTTGGCTTGGCGTGAATATTTTGACGCATTAACCAAGCAACCAACTAACGGTACTTCAAAAAAACAGCTGACTGGAAGTGCTGCCATAATTTCGCAACCACAGCTTGCGAGTATCGAAATTCAAACGGCGCTTCCCGAAGTGATTGTTGCGGATTCAGATGATCGTAAGCAAGTTGCCGTATTACAGCTGATCAATATGCATCGCTATCTGGGTCTGCATCAAGCTAAACTCGATCCACTCGGGCTAAAACAGCAACTGGATATCCCTGAGCTAAATCCCGCTCACTTTGGGTTCACTGAAGCGGATTTGGATAAGGTATTCAATACCGGTTCATTGGTTGGGCCAGAGCACGCCACGTTAAGGGAAATCTTGCAGATCTTGCGACAAACCTATTGCAGTTCAATAGGTGCAGAGTATATGTATATTTCTTCAGTGGAACAGAAACGCTGGATACAAGCCCGGCTGGAAGGTCAGCGGTCGAATCCCAATTATTCGGATGACTATAAACGGCATATTTTAGAGCGGCTCACCGCGTCGGAAGGATTGGAAAAATATCTGCATACCCGTTATGTGGGTCAGAAACGTTTTTCCGGGGAAGGCAACGATAGTCTTATTCCTTTGCTTGATTGCTTGATTCATCGATCGGGAAAGGCAGGGGTTCAGCAAATCGTGATGGGTATGGCGCACCGAGCTCGGCTCAATGTACTGGTCAATACGTTAGGCAAAATGCCTGCCGACTTGTTTCGTGAATTTGAAGAAAAGCAGCCGCAGGAATTACCGTCTGGCGATGTAAAATATCATCAGGGCTTTTCATCCGCTATAAAAACCGCAGAAGGTATCGTCCGGCTAGCATTGGCTTTCAATCCTTCACACCTGGAAATTGTCAATCCGGTGGTAGAAGGCTCAGTGCGCGCACGCCAACATCTACTGAACGATAAACTTGGCGATCGGGTATTACCGGTTCTGATTCATGGTGATGCCGCTTTCGCTGGTCAAGGTGTAGTAATGGAAACGCTTAATTTGTCACAGACTCGCGGTTACGGCACCGGTGGTACCGTGCATATTATTATCAATAATCAAATTGGATTTACGACCTCCGATCCGCGCGATAGCCGGTCAACCCTGTATTGTACCGATGTTGCCAAAATGATTGATGCACCTATTTTTCATGTCAATGGTGACGATCCTGAAGCAGTTGTCATGGTGTCAGAATTGGCCTTCGATTTTCGCATGCGCTTTCATAAAGATGTGGTTATAGATATGGTGTGTTTTCGCAGGCTTGGTCACAATGAACAAGACGAGCCGATGGTGACGCAACCGAAGATGTATCAGATTATCGGCAAGCATCCCGGCACTCGCAAGCGCTACGCTGACAAGCTTATCTCGGAGGAGGTTATAAAGCCGCAAGAAGCGGAAGATCTCATTCAGGCTTATCGTGATGCGATGGATGAAGGGGTTAATCCCAACAAGAATGTTTGTTATGACTACAAATCGCCGTATGCCATTAATTGGGAACCTTATCTTAAGCCAATTAAATGGAACAAGAAAATTAAAACCGGTGTGGCATTGCAAACACTTAAGCAACTCGCTATACGCTTGACAGATATTCCTAATGGTTTCAAATTACATCCACGGGTTGAAAAAATTATTGCCGACCGGCGTGCAATGGGAAAAGGTGAGCTGCCATTAGATTGGGGCATGGCTGAAAATCTAGCCTATGCGACTTTGTTGAAAGAAGGCTATCCCGTCAGGTTGTCTGGACAAGACTCGGGACGGGGCACTTTTTTTCACCGTCATGCAGTTTTACACGACCAAGTAGCGGCCGATCAGAATGAAAGAATTTATATTCCATTGCGTCATCTTTATCCCGAACAACCTGATTTTGTCGTGATCGATTCCATGCTATCAGAAGAGGCCGTATTGGGTTTTGAATATGGTTATGCCACAACGCAACCCAATGAGTTGGTGATTTGGGAAGCGCAATTTGGTGACTTTGCTAATGGTGCGCAGGTAGTCATAGACCAGTTTATTGCTTCCGGAGAAGCCAAGTGGGGGCGCATTTGTGGCTTAGTAATGATGTTGCCGCATGGCTACGAAGGGCAGGGACCTGAACATTCTTCCGCGCGATTGGAGCGTTTTTTGCAACTCTGCGCGGATTACAATATTCAAGTTTGCGTGCCCTCCACGCCGGCACAAATGTTCCATATGTTGCGGCGGCAAATTATCCGACCATTGCGTAAACCACTGATCATAATGAGTCCGAAAAGTATGTTGCGCCATAAAGAATCGATATCAAGCCTGGAAGATTTAGCACACGGTCATTTCCATCCGGTTATCACCGAAGCGGAAGATTTAGATCCTAAAATGATCAAGCGAATAATTGTCTGTAGCGGGAAAATCTACTATGAATTATTGGCTTATCGCAAAGAGCAACAAATAACGGGAATGGCGATTATCCGCCTGGAACAGCTTTATCCCTTCCCTCATGAGGAATTCCAGGCAGAAATCGATCGTTTCAGTAATTCCAAAGAAGTCATTTGGTGTCAGGAAGAACCCGGCAATCAAGGCGCGTGGCATCGCATTCAACATTATTTATTGCGTCACATGCGATCCGACCAAGCATTAGGTTACGCGTTGCGGGTATCGGCGGCTTCTCCGGCAGTAGGTTATACGGCTAGACATCGGTTTACGCAGAATGAATTAATCGTAGCAGCTTTCAGAGATAAAATTTAGAAGAGGGACAGCAATGTTAGTTGAAGTCAAAGTACCCGTATTATCTGAATCCGTAGCTGAGGCTACATTGATAACCTGGCATAAAAAGCCGGGAGCTTACGTCAACCGGTCAGAAAATCTTATCGATATTGAAACGGATAAAGTGGTATTGGAATTACCCGCTCCAAGTGCCGGTATATTAAGTGAAATTCTAAAACAAGATGGCGCAACGGTAATCAGCGGGGAAGTCATTGCCATGATCGATACTGAAGGCACCGCGAAAACTAGTGATAGCAAGAAGGAAGATAGCTCGGTACCGCCAGTTGATAAACAAGCTGTAGTTGTAACAGGAAAAAGTTCTGAAAAAACCGGTGCGGAAGAAATTAATCAAGCGATACCGATGTTGATGCCCGCCGCGCGCAAATTAGCAGAAGAAAATAATTTGAAAGCGACGGAAACCTCTGCTATCAAAGGCACTGGTCTTGGCGGGCGCATTACCAAGGAAGACGTGCAGGCATATATGGATAAAAAATCCAATACAGCATCCAGCAATGAAATCAAATCGGGTTTAGTGGACACGCCTAAAACCGGTGCTCGTACAGAACGTAGAGTAGCGATGTCTCGATTACGGCAGAGAATTGCGGAACGTTTGGTGCAATCTCAATCTACAGCAGCAATCCTGACTACGTTCAATGAAGTCAACATGCAATCCATTATTAACCTGCGCACGCGTTATAAAACAGAATTTGAGAAAGAACATGGAGTTAAGTTAGGCTTCATGTCGTTCTTCGTTAAAGCTGTTATTACCGCTTTAAAAAAATATCCGGTTATCAATGCTTCCGTTGAAGGTAATGAAATCGTCTACCATGATTATTATGATATCGGAATTGCTGTGGGGAGTCCGCGCGGTCTGGTGGTGCCGGTTATTCGTGATGCAGATCGCTTGACGCTAGCTGACATTGAATTGCAAATAGCCGATTTTGCCAAGCGCGCTCAGGATGGCAAGCTGACAATTGAAGAACTTAGCGGGGGTACGTTCTCGATTACCAATGGCGGCGTATTTGGCTCCATGCTTTCTACTCCGATCATTAATCCGCCGCAAAGTGCTATTCTCGGTATCCACGCCACAAAAGACCGGCCTGTCGTGGAAAATGGTCAAATAGTAATCCGTCCTATGAATTATCTGGCTTTATCCTACGATCACCGGATAATTGATGGTCGCGAGGCGGTGCTATCACTTGTAGCCATAAAAGAAGCACTGGAATATCCAATGAGTCCGCTATGGGAGAAATGAAATACCCGCAATCCACGATATCTGACTTTTTAACATTTTTAATTTATTTAATTTACTGATAATAAAATTGGCGCTGTAATTTTTGTTGGAATCGCTATAAATGTGCCCGAACTAATTGCATGGTCATAATTGCTAATTGCAAAATCAGATCTGAACTCTAACCTTCAACAAAGCAGTTGGATTCCGGAACTTTTTATAAAACCATTTAAACTTACATCGATAATCAGGTATAATGCCGCCCTTTGGGTCGTTAGCTCAGCCGGTAGAGCAGCGGACTTTTAATCCGTTGGTCGGCAGTTCGAATCTGCCACGACCTACCAAATAGAATAAGGGGTTAGCTAAACACTAACTCCTTTTTTCTTTATGAACGTGACAAAAACGTGACAGATTCACAACATTCCCGCCACGTCCATCCTCGATTCTAGCCGCTGCAATCCGTAAATGCTCAGTAGCATACTTCGCATAGCGATCCACCATGATCCTGGATTTCCAGCCGCCTAAATCCTTCAGTTCATCGCAGCTCGTGCCAGCCTGACGATGCCATGAAGCCCAAGTATGCCTGAGATCATGAAACCGAAAATCCTTCAATCCTGCTTTAACTAGAGCGGTATGCCACGCACTGTTGGTAACTTCCCAGAGAATCGGCTTACCTTGATAGGTAAAACAAAACTGCTCATGCTTTCCGAGTTGCTCTTCAAGAACAACGATAGCATCGTAATTCAGCGGCACACCTCGCGGTGTTCCATTTTTGGTTTGGTTAAGCCAGGCCGTTTTACGTTGCAAATCAACCCGATTCCACTCCAAACCAGTAATCTCCCTAGCACGGCAGCCAGTAGCAAGAGCAAAACGAATCAATGCTGCCAAATGAGGAGGACTAACGGCTATTAACCGATTAGCTTCTTCTCTTGTTAACCATCGATCACGTTCCATTTCACCTGCTAAAAAGCGAATTTTTGGCATTGTTTCAATCCATTGCCATTCATCCCGTGCCATACGTAACAAGCTACGAATTAATGCCAGATAACGATTTACTGTAGCTGGCTTATTTCCTTTGGCAAGTACACCTTGTATAACAGACCAGATTACATCACCGGTAATTTGATTCAATGTGAGACTCCCCAAATAGGGATCAAGCATCCGGCAAATGCGCTGAACATCATCAAAGCTTCGCAAATTCACTTTAATCGCGAGATACCGCACTACGGCTTCCTGCCATGAGCGCTGGGGTTTGAATCCGAAATGATGTTCCCGGAACGCTTCCAGCCTGATTTTGGCTAGCAGAGCTTCAGCATCTTGTCGGTTTTCAGTCCCAGCGCTTTGGCGTATTCTTTTGCCGTTTGGGAGCGTTGTTGCAATCCACCAGAAACGAGAATCTTGTCTCCGGTAGACTCCTTCTTGGGTTTGGGCCATATTGCCTCCTTCTTAGCCCGCCCGTGCTCGCCTTGCTTATATTCTTCTATCCAGACATCCAGGTCAACCCTGTCATAAAGACTGCGGCGACCTATCTTGATACAAGGAATATCCAATTCAGAGAGCAATGTGACGCCGATACCGAGATATTGCGCTGCTTCTTCCTTGGATAAGCAACGGATGGCAGGCAGGGGCAGACTAACTTTATCCATCGTTATTCACCGTCTGATTGCTTCCGATACTCAGTGGCAGATTTACTCAGCTTGGCTTTTTCTTCGGCTTCGATATCGCGATTCAGGATGGTATTGAACTGACGCGCTTTAATGGCTATCTTTTCTTTGATGAAATCATCGAAAGACAGCCCCAGATTGAAGCTCTTTTCTTCGAAGTGCTGACAGAAAGCCAATTTATAGGCGGCAAACCCATGATCGAAGTTTGTGATTTGCTCGCGTGCCATGAAAGAAGTGAGAGAACTCAGCGCACCGCGGAAAATCATTTCATTGCTGGGAATCCGTGCAGAACTGAAACGCGGCAATAAGGGATTGTTATCGGTTTGCCAATCCACTGAAGATAAATAGCCCCATAATGGATGAATCGGCCAACGTGAACGGGTTTTATCTTCCGCATTGGGTAGCGTTAACCGTAGCCATTCGGTGGTGGCATAGCTCCATAAGCCGTTGAGATTATCCATTACCTCAGTAAGCTTGCCTAACCCTTTTTGCGTGAGCACTTCCCGTTTTAATTGAAATTCAAGCCGCCATACCGGATCGTATCCATTCCACCCGGCTTTATGCCACAATTCGAGCAGATAAGTTTTCCTGGATTGTTTTATTTCCAGCGTCTTGTTATACAAACGGCAACTGATAACGCCCCCTGCCCCGATCATCCAGCCGGAGAATTCACGTTCAACAGAATAAGTATTGATGGCTGAAGCACGCGTAACCCAGGCATGACGATCCCAGCTTTCCATATTTTCCGATGTGACAAAATCGACAAATAAATCGATCCGGCTGATATTGGCGGATTCTTCCATTTTTCCAAGCCGCTTTAGAACAAGTTGCAAGGATTTTTCTGCATCCAGTGGAGCCTTATGCGTCAGGTATTGGCTGGAAAGCTGCACATAGGCGAATGGAATAGACCGGCTACGGGATAGCTGAATATGAAAAGCATTATCTCTCAGTACATAAGGAAAGAATCCTTTACCGCTGCTTTTTACTTCAAAGATATGCTCATTGATTGAGTATTGAGCAAGCGCCTGCTCATGCAGCTCAAGCAACTGCGCAACCTGTTTCAGTTCTTTTAACTCTTCATCCACTTCCGGCAATAATTCACCCGGATAGGATAAATAAAGACTATCAACCCCAAACCTTAAAAGCTTAAAATACTCACTATTGCAGTTATTGGGTACTGTGTTACTAGGGGGCGTACCCTCTGAAGCTGATTCGGACTGATGCAACGCATCCGCCAAATCTTGTTCCACTTCGCCACCCCGCCACGCGGCCGCGCTATCGCGCGTTGCTTCGCGTGTTGGCTCAGCGGATTGTATGTGTTTCGCTTTCCTTGCATCTGAGACTGATACTAAATTTTCATATTCAGACCGTTTGTTTCGTTTCATTACTACCTCCGTAAGTTATTGATGACGGAGGAACTATCGTACTTCCCGAATGGGCTGACTACTGCGGCTACAAGCAAACGTAGATACACCTGCACAAAAGCCGCGATTTCAGAGCTCTGATGTACAGGTCATATCCTAATGTACGTTTGCATGTAAACGTACATAGACTTATTAAGATTTCTTTTGCTTCTGGTGATTGCGTAGAGCGTCTAGAAAGACACGTGTGGCCGTTGCACAGCTATTAAAAACAAACTGTTCCCGCTTTTCCAAGGAATTAAAAAAATGCTCTGCGGAAGCTTTCTTACTAGGGTATTTATCACCTTCAGTTAGGTGGAAGTTGATAAACCGACTTTTAATAGCATTGGTCTGTGCATGCTTAGCTTTGGCAGCTTTAACCGCATTGTCACTAACTGTTGTAAAGCTTGATTGATTTGACGCTGATTCAGAATTCACATTCTTATGATCATCGTAAAGCAGCATAACCTTATAATGGCCATCTACTGACATTTCTTTAAGGAGATTCTCGTCTGATACATCAAATGGATGATTATCATTATC
Source organism: uncultured beta proteobacterium (assembly GCA_900696615.1). Lineage (GTDB taxonomy): Bacteria > Pseudomonadota > Gammaproteobacteria > Burkholderiales > Nitrosomonadaceae > Nitrosomonas. Next base: position 3,860 of record CAADGS010000030.1, on the reverse strand, counting down.
AGAAAACCAGAATTCTGGTAAAGGCTCTTTATTATCGATGCACCACTTAGCTAATTGGCTACGAGTAAGAAACATACTGCTAAAGAATCGCTTACCAAATATCTTCTTTTCCATTGATTTCTTAAAAACTTGCCGATAATGCCGGGAAGTAAGGCGGCGCGTTCGACCAATAAGATCAATTAAAAATGTTTTGTTTTGTTCGACTCGAATATTGAGATTTTTGCTATAAGTCATAGAAAGTACAAGCAATGTATCGCGTACTTCCAGTGGTAATTGATGGGTTTTGGAAAGCCTAGGATCGTAATTATGCCAATAGTGGGCAATTTCCCACAGAGAAAGAATCTTGATATGAGCTAGCATCCGAATCAAACAAGAATCGAAAGAAATAAAAATCGATTTGCGAGAAGCTTTTGTTAACTTTTATAACGCCAAGTCTCATGATATCTTTATAAAATTTTTATTTTATGTATATAACACATAGAATCAATATCTTGCCAAATCATTTTTTTATTTTGACTGCATCAATAGCACTAATAGTAGCAAAACCATTTTTACTACAGAGTTGATCTACAAAGTTTGGATCTATTGAGTAAACAAACGCCATCATACCGCGGAAACGACTTATTTCTGCTGTAGATAATCTCCCATGAATTAACGCATTCATTGCAGCACGCAATTGCCGTTTTCTTTGTCGACCAACAGATACATTACCATCATTAGCTAATCTCAAACTCACCAAAGTACGGCGATTTTTCTTTGATACATTAACTTTCTTATCTTCGTTCAGAGTAAGCTTTAAATAAGACAGTTCCATCAGAAGACGGCGCACTTCCGATTCTATCTTATCAAGAGCATGGGGCTGAGAAGTTGAAATAGCTAGATCGTCAGCATAACGAGTATATTCTGCACTATACTTTTTACAGAACTCTGTTAATTTGGTATCAAATTCCCACATTAGATAATTTGAGATGTATGGCGAGCTGGGTGCACCAATTGACAACTGGAGATCACCAGTAATGAGGCTACCTCGACAAAGTAATTGGCATAAAATCCATTTTTCATTTTCAGAATAATCAGAATCTTTGGTAAATCGATATTGTAGAGTGCTTGCTTTAAGGCTTGGAAAAAAGTCCTTAAAATCGAGTTTTAATAAATAACGTGCTGAAGCATGGGGGGATGCATGATCCATAATGGACGAACCGGAACGGTATGCGACAGAAGCTTCGTGTAACTGTAAATGCGTAAGTTCATGTTTAATCAGAAGCCGCTGTACAAACTTTAGTTCGGCAGTTGGTTGAGAGATAAGTCGTTTACCTCGACCATTGCGTTTCTCGATATAATGATCCTTATAACGTCTCGGAGCAGTAGCAATAAGAATAGCTAGGTCGCGCTCAGAAAACGGTGTCAAATCCAATAAGCGAACAAAAAGAGGCTCTCTTGCAAAACTCATGACTGCCCCTTATAAATAGAAAATCGACGATGGTCTTCCTTAATTTGGTTAAAACTTCTAAGCTTAAAACGTATACGATCAAAATTCTTGTTGCTTTGTGCTTTATAATCAATCCAAGGTGCACCAGAGGTTTTTTTGGAAACAAGAAAGCATTCATACCCTCTATACTCAAGCTTAATAAGACCCAAGAAATCCAATAATTTTAATGATTGTTCAAGTTCTTGTTCAGTTATCTCCGAGCTAAAATGCAAAAATATCTTCTGTACATCATTCTTCTTACATACATATAATAAATCGATAATATCCGCTAATAACAAAAGGCGATGCGTTGGATTCGTGATGCATAGAGAGGCGGTTTTTTTTAATGGTGGCAGCCATGTATCGATTGAATGAGTAATTGTCTCAAAATCATCTTCAGACAATTCCCGAGTATGATTAGCATTTGTTCCAATGACACATTTAAAACCATTATCCTCAACACGCTTTAACGGTCCAAGATTGAGGAATGATTTACGCATACTTTCCTGAGTGTATTTAGATTCAACCACTACCAGCAGTTTAGATAGAATTGATTCATCAAGTGACAGAGCACCTAACTCAGCAAGTGAACCCGGTGATTCAGCAAAAAGTATCGTTGCGTGCGCTAGATAACATGCATCTCGTTCAAATTGAAGTAAATCTTTATAACCCGAAAACGCCCACCAATCCTCATAATCCTCAGGACGCTCGAGTTTATTAGTCCAGCTATATTCATTCGATTGCGAAAGAAGGCGCCTCCAGAATGAATCCCGCAAAGATTTAGGAGGACTTTTAGAACAATTCTCGAAAGGGCCGCCAAAAATCCATATCCTGTTCGGCAGATTTTTTAGGCGACTTGCCCTTGGTTCTATAATATTAATAAATAAATCCAAGGGCATATCAGACACAATCAATTACCTTAAATTAGGCACAAAATACAAGGACGGCTTTTCGGCCTTGTATTTTGTGCCGATGATGCCATCCACTCAAGCGCAGTCCTGCGAAACACCGGACATAGATAGTTGCTAACTACCAATCGCGTAATTGATTTTTCGAGTGTATCAACAAAAAATTTTTTTTTCTACAAGGAAATTTCAAATTTTGCTATTTCCCCTTACCCATATATAAGGAGGGGGCAAAAAAAACTAATAGAACTGAATTTGGGAATGATCGCAAGCAAGAGTCAAGATCATACAAAAAATAAAAACGTGACAAATTTGAAGATTATTAGCGAGTATTAGCGAGCACCGGCGATATTAATATTAATAAAAACAGATATTTATTCTATCTTTTAATCCGTTGGTCGGCAGTTCGAATCTGCCACGACCTACCAAGTAGAATAAGGGGTTAGCTAAACACTAACTCCTTTTTTCTTTCTGAACGTGACAGATTCACAACATTTCCGCCATGTCCACCCTCGATTCTAGCCGCTGCAATCCGTAAATGCTCAGTAACATACTTCGCATAGCGAATCCATCATGATTCTGGATTTCCAGTCACCCAAATCTGATTTGCCTCCAAAAAAAGGAGTATTTATAGAGCATTTATCAAAGCACATTGCTCATAATCTACCGGACTCATGTAATTAATACTCGCGTGTTAGTACTTGCCAGTGACCTGTTTCACCGCTATATGAAGAACTTGAGGCGTTATTATCTGAACTTGATACTTTGGCTAGAAATTCGCCATTTAAAAAATGAAAGATGCGCAATTATCGCGATCAATTTGAAATTCTTGCATGTTTTTCTTCAATAAAATTGTTTAAGTTAATTGCCGGTAATGTAACCCGGATGTAACCCCGAAGAAATTTCACTCAGAAGCAATCTTCACTAGCCTATTGATTTTATTGGTTCTATTGAGAGGAGTCGAACCTCCGACCTACTGATTACAAATTCTAAAATAACCTGTTTTACGTTGTTTTAATAATTTTGAAATAGTTTAAAACTCATTGTTTTTTATTGATTTTACTGTTACATTGTTTTAAACTCCACCCCATAGTTTGACGTCTACTGTCTACATAGTGTCTACATGGCGTCTACATGAATGGAGTTAAAACAATGACTATTTCCCAAGCGCTTCCGCAGAAAATCACTAAATCCTATGTAGACAAACTGTCTACACCAGCAACGGGTCAAGCCTTCATTCGGGATATAGAATTGAAAGGTTTTGCCGTTCGCATAACTTCCACCGGTGCAAAGTCTTTCATTCTTGAAAAGCGGATCGACGGCAAAGTTAAACGTGTGACGCTTGGCCGTTATCCTGAACTGACAGTGGAGCAGGCCAGGAAAGAAGCGCATAAGCTGCTCGGACATATCGCTACTGGTCGTAATCCGATTGCCGAGAAAAAGCAGGAAGTCTTGAAAAGCACAACACTCAAACAGGCTTTCGATGA
>CAADGS010000029.1 GCA_900696615.1 uncultured beta proteobacterium | reverse complement strand
GACAAGAAGCGAAAACAATGCAGGAGGCGTGCCGCAATTGAATCCATTATCGGCCACTTGAAGTCGGATTATCGAATGGCAAGGAACTATCTGAAAGGTGCTATCGGCTATCGGCTATCGGCTATCGCATCAGCCTTCTGAGGCTGCTTGCGCCTGGAATCTGAAACAATAGCTGCTGGTCATTTTTTGACTCTTTTTCACATGGCGAAAACTGCAAATTTATCGGATTCCTTGATCGAAATCTAAACTACACGGGTATGCATTTTGATAGGTAGCCGTTTTCTCGGGCGGCCTTTCCAGAACAACAACTGTTGTTTGATACTATTTCAGGGGCGACTAGGTAGACCGCACATCATTTAAAGCCACGTTCGGTCACATTCAGAATAGCATTGAGGGTTTTTTAAATTGGAATGACTGATATTGCCTCGCTATCGCGGCTTGCAATGTTCGATCTGTTTATATTGGCTTTCGGTAATTTCCATCCGTCCTAATATATCAAATCGTGCTAACAGACCCTAGTTTCAACAACTGTTGTCTAAATTTTTGCACTTCCAGTTAAGAATAACCATTTCTGACAAAACATAAATGACAAATTAATGCAAAAAAAGAAGAAAGGACGAAAAATCTTTACAACTTGTGATTCGCAGCACCACACCTTGCTTGTACTTTTAGAGACAGTAAAAATTTCTGGTGGTATTTACAAAATTCAGGAAAATACTGTAAATGAACATGCTTAAACGTGTATATAAAATTTTTTGTTTGCCTATTACTTGCACAAATCACTAAGATAAAATAGAAAGCACTTTATAAGGAATTTTAATTCCATGAAAGAAAGAACATATATAGAGAAAGGATTCCATATATCCATATGAATCCCATCCCCAGCAATTCAGTTATATTCAATAAGCACCCAAGAAGGTACTGATATTTCTAATACTCGTTATCCCCCAAATCGTCTGATATCCATTATCGTACCCTGTTTCAACGAAGAAAAGGGATTGGATGCTTTCTTAAGTAGATTAAACGGAGTTTTATTTGAGTTAAAGGAATACGAGCATGAAATCATCTGCATTGATGATGGAAGCACGGATCATACATTGGCAGTACTCTGCCGCCATGCAGCGCGGAATTCGCGCATACTGGTATTAGAATTATCGCGAAATTTTGGCAAAGAAGCCGCTCTCACGGCAGGTATTGATGCCGCGAAGGGTGATGCCATCATTCCGCTGGATGCGGATTTACAGCATCCACCCGAGGTGATTCTTGATATGATCAAACAATGGGAAAATGGCAGCGATGTCGTTCTGGCTCGGCGCAAGTCACGAGAAACCGATCATCCTGTGCAACGGATAGTTACACAATGGTTTTATCAATTGCATAACCGTATAGCTGAGTGTGCGATTCCCAAAGATGTTGGTGATTTCCGCTTGATGGATAAACGGGTTGTAGAGGCATTAAAACGTTTACCGGAACGCAGGCGCTTTATGAAAGGCTTATTTGCTTGGGTAGGATTCAGGCAAAGTATCGTTGATTTTACCGCCGAACCGCGCACAACCGGGAAATCCTCATTTAGCGCACGGCATTTATGGATCCTGGCATTAGAGGGAATCACCAGCTTTAGTACCGTTCCCCTTGCCGTGTGGGCGTATGCCGGCTTCACCGTTGCTTTTCTGGCACTCATATATGGTTGCTGGATCATACTTAAAACGCTCGCTTTCGGTATTGATGTGCCTGGTTACGCATCGCTGTTAACTGCGATACTCTTCCTCGGTGGCATTCAATTAATGGGAATTGGCGTACTGGGAGAGTATATCGGCCGCATTTACAGCGAAAGCAAGCAACGACCAATCTATATTGTCAGACAACGTTATGGTGGAGAAAATCAAGATGTTTAGCCGTGAAGCGGGCCGGCAACTTACCGGCTTTTCTCTGATTGGTATCGTAAACACACTCATTCATCTGATCATCGTTACCGGATTAGTCGAATTATTGTTTGTGCATCCGGTACCAGCCAATGGCATTGCATTCATGAGCGCAAATCTTTTCTCTTTTTGGGCCAATAGCCGCTGGTCATTTCGCACCATTCTTACCAAGCAACGTTACCTGCGCTTCCTGGCAGTATCCCTAGTCGGATTAGCCGTCTCATTAATTGCCATCATGATAAGCGAAGCTCTACATTGGCACTATCTTGTGGGCGTTTTCTTATCTTTCATTTTCCTTCCGCTGCTTACTTTTTTCATACATAAGAATTGGACATGGAAAAACCTGAGTTGAAACTTACTTTTCCTTACCGGCAGCTCACTGTAGCCCAAACAGTCATTGCTGTTTTTTTACTAGCCGTACTCTGCATTGGTTTTTATAACAACGTATTATCAGCAGGATGGCGATTCGATGATGGCGATCACCTGAATTTTGCAAGTACCTATTCGCCTTGGCAATATTTTTTCATTCCGGAGATTACCCGGCTTCAGTCCGGCGCGAACTTAACGCCTTGGAACACATTGTTCTACGACATCAATTTATCGTTGTTTGGGTTAAACCCTAGCGGATTCTATATCCATCAATTAATCATAATCGGCTTGACCAGCATCGCAACTTTTTTTCTTCTAAAGCTGTGGATTGCTCCTGCTTGGTCTTTGATCGGCGCATTAGTATTTATGATTGGCGCACCAACGGTTCACATTGCTAATGAAATAATGACCGGCCACTATTCCAGCGGCTTGCTATTTGTTGTCATCGCACTTTATGCCTTTGTATGCGCAGTGCGTCTTGAGCAAAACCGGTATGCACTTATCGGTGCATTTTTTTATTTACTCGCAGTAACCTGCAAAGAAATTTATGTTCCACTCGTCGTTATTTTGCCTTTCCTGCCCGCAGGAACACTTAAAAGCCGGTTAAGATTTTCTATCGCTTTTCTTAGCGTGTTTATGATCTATATTTTCTGGCGCTTTCAAGTGCTTGGACGGTTATTCGGCGGCTACAATTTGCACGGCAATTATGATTTGTTTCTGATTCTCGAAACATTCGGCAATATTCCGCTTTTGTTATTTGGAAATAATCTGATTGGAAAACTTGCGATAACGATCATGATCATGTTATTGCTCATGAGCTATAGGCAAGTTAACTGGAAATTGACGCTGGTAGCAGTGGGCGCAATTTTATTCCCACTTATTCCATTAGTGAGCTTCCCGGGTGTCACTGCAGCAGACCGTTATTTATTTCTGGCAGGATGGGGATTATCGATCTTGTTAGCCTGTTTGCTGTCTTCTTGCGCTAAAAAAGTCAATAAAAATTTGGCATGGCTCGCATGCGTCGTACTAGTCAGCATAAATTTGGCGCATTCCCGCACCGAGCAACAAAACTTATCAAAAGTCGCGGCACCAACCGAAAAATCTTACCAGTTCATGTTAAGCAGCAACGCCAATCAAGTATATATCGCACCGGACTTCGATTATTACTTCGGTGCAGTTCTGCCAGGTGCGGTAGCAGCACAGAAGCACTTGTTGCCATCGAGCCCGGAGCGGGCAAGCATTATTCCCGACATTGAACAGTTAGCAACGATCAATCTAACGACTCATAGTGTATGGAGTTATAGCAATTATTGCCAATGCATAGAAAATGTAACTTCATCAGTAACAGATAAGATTACAGACTACCGCAGCAGACTAATCGATCGGGAATTGTCAGTAAGTTTAAATTTTGAGAAATTAAAAGTCGAGTGGCGTCTAGG
>CAADGS010000028.1 GCA_900696615.1 uncultured beta proteobacterium | reverse complement strand
GCATCGGTTTCGTCAAACGCCCGATATAGCCCTTGCAGCAAAGTTACCGCTTGCGGCACACACGATGCAGGAATGCCGATTTTTTGCGCGATCTCTTCCGCCTGTTGCTGGTTTAAACCAGTAAATGGATTGATGAATACTTTATGAATTTTTTCCGGTGTTACAGCCGCTACTTTTTCGATATCCATACCGCCTTCCGAGCTGGCCATTAAGCATACGCGCTGACGACCGCGATCCACCACCATACCGACATAATATTCCTTCTCGATTTGCACGCCTTGTTCAATGAAAATCCGGTGTACGAATTGCCCTTCCGGACCAGTTTGGTGAGTAATCAATCGCATATTGAGAATTTCACTTGCACGTTGCCGCAACTCATCGAGTGTCCGAGCCAACTTCACACCGCCGCCCTTGCCACGCCCACCGGCATAAATCTGTGCTTTCACTACCCAGGCATCGCCTCCCAATTGTTTGGCAGCGCCTACCGCCTCATCGACATTGAAGCAAGCAATACCTTTAGGTGTGATTACTCCATATTTTTGCAGAATTTCTTTGGCTTGATATTCATGAATTTTCATGCCCGCATCTCCATCGCTATGACTGCCATTTTTTATATACTGCCAGTATAGCTCAATCATCGTCGATGATTGAGGCTGATTATCGTTACAAATGAGCAACACATTTACTGCTTGTACCCATTATCCCATTCTTACAAAACCATGCGCTGGCACTGTGTAACACTAGCCTGCAATAGCACCATTACAGGTTTTTTACGTCTGGAAAAATGACAGCCGGTACCACTCGTATGTAAAACAACTCACCGATCAATTCCACCAATGTTTGAGTCATAATGGCAGCGGCTGCCAAAATCCAAGTATCCGGCAAAGCTAGGGCAAGCGGCAGCACTACCAATGAATTGCGCGTCCCAGCACTAAAAGCCAGCGCTCTGCCCGCCTCTGTATCAAGATGAAATATATGGGCAGCCGCTCGCGCGATAAGCGGCATAATGACCATGAAAACAACATACACTGGCACAATCCGGCATACCAATGGGAAAAATGCTTCGACTCTGCCAATTTGTGACGCAATAACAAGAAACAAAGTTACCGCCATGAATGGCACTGGCAACCAGGCAGTTGCCGCAAGCCAGCGTGTGCCGCCGGGACTGCGCTTCGCCCAATATTCGGTGACTAAGGCAAGTCCCAGGGGCAAAACGATCAGTATAAGAAAAGCCTGTAAAAACGGCCCCGCAGTTATGATCTGCGCTGCCTGTTCACCCATGAAGAACCACAGATATATGGGCAGAAGCAGCATTTGAACAAGCAACAACAAAGGTGTGGCAGCCAGAATAAGCCGTGCATTACCGCGGCCAAGATGAGTAAATACGATGACATAATCAATGCACGGTGTGAGCAACACGAGGTATACACCCAGTAAAAGCGGTGGATGAGAAGGCAGAAAACGTGTCAATATCCAAACAAAAGTGGGAACAGCAATAAAATTAACTGTGAGCAGTGCCAGGGTAAATCTTCGATTGGCGAATGCTGCGCGGAGATGAAGAAGCGGAATTTGGGCAAACATTCCATAAAGCAGCACTGCAATGATAGGAGAGATAAGCCCTTCAAGTGTTGCACCAAAGTCAGGTCGCCATAACCCAAGACATGCTCCTAAAGCCAAGGCCACAGCATAAACCCGGATCTGTAATTTTTCTAGCAGTTCTCTTGACATACTGCGTCCTTGGAACGCCTCGCATAAGAAAATAGACCCAGAATCATATTGCTAACACTTCCATAAACAGTAGCATGTAGAGCTTTTGCACTATCGCGCCGGAAAAGGCTCTCGCCATTTCTGGCTTATTTTCCCGCAAAGAACACGACATCGTTAACCGAAACTTAGGATAGAGAAACTGCAAAGATTAAATAGAAGTTTTGTTTTATACCATCATGGTGAAAATTCCTAGCTGATCCTTTTACAAGTTTGATCACTTAATGAACTTTGCCCAATCATCAGGTATTATTAACTCTGCCAGTCTAGAACTCAATAAACGATATATATGGATACCAACGAAACCACCCCTGCCCCGGTGCTGGAAATCAACACTTCGCGTCAAATGTTGGCATGGCTGGCTGAGCAAAATCTCTCCATTGCATTAACCACTTATCAAATTGGTAAATTATATTTCATTGGTCTAAAACCTGATAAAACACTTTCAGTATTCGAGCGCAGTTTCAATCGTTGCATGGGTTTATGCGCGACGGCCAATGGCCTGTACATGAGCAGTTTGTATCAAATTTGGCGGTTTGAAAACATATTTGAACCCGGGCAGCAACAAGACGGTTATGATCGGCTGTATGTGCCACAAGTCGGCTATACTACAGGTGATTTAGATATCCACGACATGGCTGTGGATTTCAACGGTCGATTAGTGTTCGTGAATACTTTATTTAGCTGCTTAGCTACGCTGAGTGATACGCACAGCTTCAAACCGCTATGGCAGCCCCCTTTTATTAGTAAACTCGCAGCGGAAGATCGCTGCCACCTCAATGGATTGGCAATGAGACAGGGTCAACCAGCCTATATGACGGCAGTTAGTCGATCCGATGTAGCGGATGGTTGGCGGGAGCATCGTACTGAAGGTGGCATTGTCATCGATGTAAGCAACAACGAAATTGTATGTACCGGACTATCTATGCCACATTCACCGCGTTGGTACAATGATCGTTTATGGTTGCTCAATTCCGGAACGGGCGACTTTGGTTATGTCGATCTTAGTACAGGGCGTTTTGAACCGCTATGCTTTTGCCCTGGTTATATGCGCGGTTTAAGCTTTCATGGACATTTTGCTTTAGTAGGCTTGTCCAAACCGCGCCACAATAAAACTTTCAGCGGATTGCCTTTGGATAACAACCTCAAATCCCGAAATGCCGAGGCTCGATGCGGAATACAGATCATCGATTTGCGCAATGGAGATATCGTGCATTGGCTTCGCATGGAAGGTATCGTTGAAGAACTCTATGACGTTGTTGCGCTGCCAAATATACGTCGGCCGATGGCACTCGGATTCAAGACCGATGAAATTCGCCGGGTATTAAGTATCGAAACTTAGTTTCAACCAACCATGCTTGATCGAAAAAATTTATATTGAATATATACATATAATCAGCATTTTTTTCGGCTTTGAATCCGTCGATCATAGATATACATTAATGTTTTCTTGCAAAAATCGGAAAACGAATGACTACTCCTTTTGTCTCAAGCAGTGTTTCAGCCGCTCAAACTGCCAATGACATTACCATTGACGCACTAGTAGGCGATTGGCGGTGGACCAACCCAGCCATTTCCTATAGTTTTCCCACCAGCAATAGTCCGTTACTTTGGTCAACGTCGTTTGGATCCGGTTATGGACCACAGTTCGGTGAGGGTGAACCTTGGCATAGCGCAGTCAAGCCGCTCACAGCTAACGACCAAATCAATTTTGAACTGGCACTACAAAAATGGGCGAATGTTGCAAGCATCAGTTTTACAAAGCTTATTGAGACGAATAATGAGGTGGGTGATATTCGAGCAGCATATAGCGAAGATCCTGATGACTTCGTTTTAGCTTGGACTTATCTACCGGGCTTCAGCGTCCGGGCGGGTGATATCTGGATTAACACCTTAGGTCTTCTCAACTTCCAAGATTGGAATCCTGGCACGATTTCCTTTGAATCTATTTTGCATGAAATCGGTCACACATTGGGTCTCAAGCATCCCTTTTTCGATTCTGACTATCCATCTGCAGTAACACTCCCAGCGGATCTGGATAACACACTGCATACCATCATGAGCTATACTTATGCGAATTTGCAAGGTGAACACGGCAATGAATTCTCCTTCCATCCGACTTCACCGATGGTGCTGGATATCGCTGCCGTTCAATATCTATACGGAGCCAACAATAGTTATCATGGCGGTAACGATAACTATACCTATAATGATGAGAACGTTCATCATGAAACTATCTGGGATGCAGGTGGAACTGACACCTTACACTATACGGGCGCCATTCCAGCCAGTATCGATTTAAATGCTACGAATGGATCCTATATTGGCCAACCGGTATACGTTCAATCCAATGGCATCAATCTTGGTTTACCGATCCCCAATGTATGGATTGCCGCTGGGGTTACGATAGAAAATGCCACTACCGGACAGGGCAATGACATACTCATCGGCAACATCATCGGCAATACGCTCGATGGCGGTTCAGGCATTGACACGGCCGTGGTGAGATCCCAACGCAGTCAATTCACGCTTGGAAAAATATCCGATGGATATACCATCACCGATAATACGAATGCCAGCAACCGCGATACACTGATTGCAGTGGAGCGTTTAAAATTTGAAGATGTTGGAGTTGCTGTGGATTTTGACGCGCATGCCGGTGAAGTTGCCAAACTATTGGGCGCCGTATTTGGCCCTACTGCTGTCACAAACCGCGAATATGCCGGTATTGGCTTAGTAAAAGCCGATACCGGACTTAATTATGAACAATTGGGGGAATTCGCCATTGCTGCAACAGGCTTAGATACTTACGATGAGATCGTAACTCTGTTATGGCGCAATCTATTCGGCACATCACCCACAAGAACTGAAAAATCCCCTTACCTAAAAATGCTCGACAGCGGCCAAATTTCAATTGGCGCCTTAGTAGTTGCTGCCGCGGATAGCGAATTTAATAGTGACAACATTAATTTGGTAGGATTGCTGCAAACCGGGCTTGAATACATCTAGTGTTATGCCAGCATAATTACTAAGCACACCGCCAGTACTATAAAAAAGAAAACGCATGCTATAAATTCTGGCTTCGCAGTCAGTCAGCAAGCTGTGCCCTGATATTAAGCAATTCGGCGTCGCCTGGAAGCACCGATTCGGCTCTCTCTAAATACAACCTGGCATCGTTGATCCTGCCTTCAAGCATCGCTTTGTTTATGAATTGAATATAGCGATTAACTATTTTTTGCAAACCGGCAAGCGCTTCTGCATTTTCCGGTTCTGCAGCCAGTACTGCGCGATAGTACTTATGCGCATTATCTCTCGCTGGCGTAGTGAGCCGCTCCGCTCGCATTGCTCTTGCTGCGGCAACCAGATATTTTTTGCTTACTTCGGAGGCAATTGTTTTTTCCTGAGTACTCACTGATTGATGCTGAGACAGTGGCGGCTCAATCATTACCGACTGCTGGTCTATTTCCGATTTTTCTGTATCCGTCAGTGTATGAGCAGCAATTGGCGCACTTTCCGAAGGCCGTTTTTCAACCTCGGTCATTGTTTCCGGATCAATTTTTGCTAGTTTATCTGATGCAGATACCTGATCCGACTCATTATCGATCGTTGCCCGAGGTTGCATTTCGGGAGCTACCGCAATGGCTTCAGTTTGGTGCGGTATAGATGGGGCAGCCGGTAGCATGGCGGAATTGTCAACTGATAATTCTGCCGGTTTTTGATTCAGCCACAACACCCCAGCAATCAGCACAGTTATTCCCGCCACCGTGCCTATCCATAGTAAGTTGTTACGACTGCCCATATCTTTTGTAGCAGCTTGTTTAGATGCCGGAGACCGGCCATCTTGGCTATCGCCATGCTCTGATTTCAGCAACATTAATAGCTCATCTGCCGACTGGGGTCGTTGACTGTACTCAGGTTGCAGCATCCAGTTAACAGCTTGCAAAAATTGTGCACTATATGGAGAACCCTTGGCAGTATCGGAAGATAAATTCATCGGATCAGGTTCGCCTTTGCTTAATGCCATTATCCGGCTCTGTGCAGCAACTGGCCGGTGATGCGTCATGCAGTAATACATCGTTGCACCTAGCGCATAAAAATCAGTGGCCGGCGCAAACTCATGCTTTGCATCATATTGCTCTACTGGCGCGTAACCCATTGCAAGTTGCTCAATCAATTGACCTGCGCGCCCGGCGATTGCCAATCGTGCCGCTGAAAAATCAGTCAACCGCGGTTCACCATCTTTACCTAAAAATATCGCCCCCGGTTGAATACCACCATGCATTAACTTGTATTCATGAATTTTTTGCACCGCATCCAGCATCGATGTCAGGATGAATTTTAATTCGGCTTCAGCCAATACGTTTGGAGATTCAGCCAATTTAGACAGAGAAGCTCCTTTTTGTATAGCTACGATTAAATAAGCTGTGCCATTGAGCTGCAGCACATTCTCGGCAGAAACAATATTGGGATGCTCGATTTGCGTGAGAAATTCCGCCTGTTCCACAAACATTTTCAGTCCGAAATCAAAGTGCTCCTGATCGCTTTCGGACTTAGCTTTAACACCAAGACCATTATTTGTTCGAACGGCATAAGCATGTGGAAAATACTCTTGTATTTTTACCCACTCTTTCAAATGGTGATTCCAGGCACGATAGGTAATATCAAAAGCGCGAACCTTCATGGTGTCTTTAATTTCATAGACGCCCATTTGAGTACCGGCAGGTAAAACATTGTCGTGTAGCGGTGTCATGATGCAGATCTTCCTAGGTCTTTAAAATTTTTATTCTGTTTTTTGTTGAAGGAGAGTTTTGTATAGTTTACCCTGCTATGAAAATAGTATGGCTTAATTTTACCCCTATTCGGATAAACTTGATTGCTTGCAATTTAAGCGCTCAGTCGTCGGGACAAAGCTGAGAATTAATTGATATCAAACTTTTTATAACCAATTTAGTATATGAGTGAATTTCCGTAGAGCCAAAATCTATCTTAGCCATCAACTCAAAAATTCTTCTATTTCCTAGCTAGATACATAGCGACGAAAATTTCGTTGAAATTAATTCTGTATAGTTAGCCGCGTAAAATTCTGATTCGTGCGCTGCGTTACGTTATCGCAGCATCAATGAAATTTTGTTGATTCAGTAAGTGCAATCATTTACTAGCAAGGGAGCATTGTTCTTGATAGAATTCTGCGACGAGTTTCTTCAATTATCAGCATAATGTTACTGCTGGGAATGTTAGATAAGTTTTACATCATCATGATGCGACGGAAGTTTTCTAATGATTAAGAAAATTTTACGAGGTTAACAGCTTAGCGAATTTATAACTTTTTACTGAGAAACATTACCGGATCATGTGGTCGAGTTAATGAGCAAAACATCATCCCTAAAGCATCCAATTCAGGGCACACTTTTATAAGAATGAAAAGGAACTGTATATGTCGCATAGTTCAACACAAATCAATAAGTATTTAAAAAGTCTGCAAAAACACCTTTCCGACGAACATCCTGACAACCCAACATTAGCTAATGCGGTAAAAAGTTTTAGAAAAATGGACTATGTAGGTCAAAGTATGGGATTAATCAACAAAGATGAATCCTACGCAACTTGCGTTACATGGTGGCCTATGATTGCAGTGTTAGGCACATTCTCCGCTGGCAAATCGACTTATATCAATTCATATTTGGATATGCCACTTCAACGAACCGGTACCCAAGCTGTGGATGATAAATTTACGGTCATCTGCTACAGTCGCCATAACGAAGCAAAAATACTACCGGGTATCGCACTGGATGCAGATCCTCGTTTTCCTTTTTTCCAAATCAGCCGTAGCATTGAAGAGATTTCGGAAACCGGACAAGAGCGTATTGATGCTTATTTACAACTGAAAACTTGCCCTTCAGAAAATATCCGCGGAAAAATTTTAATAGACTCTCCAGGCTTTGATGCAGACGATCAGCGTGCTTCAACGTTACGATTAACTCAGCATATTATTAACTTATCTGACCTAGTGCTGGTTTTCTTTGATGCGCGGCACCCAGAACCAAAGGCCATGCAAGATACTTTAGCGTATTTGGTATCAGCAAGCGTTAATCGTGCGGATGCTAATAAATTTCTATACATCCTTAATCAAATTGATGTCACAGCGCAAGAAGATAATCCGGAAGAAGTTGTATCGGCATGGCAGCGCTCGTTGGCAGAAGTAGGCTTGGTAACTGGCAGATTTTATCGTATTTACAATCCCAGTGCGGCCGTTCCAATCGCCAATCCAAGCATTAGAGAACGTTTCGAAAAAAAACGGAAGGAAGATATGGCCGATATTGATGCAAGAATGCATCAAATTGAAGTAGAACGCGCATACCGCATCGTCGGAAAACTTGAACAAACTGCTAAGGATATCAAAAATAAAGTTGTAATTAAGCTTACCGACATGCTCAAAAAGTGGAAAAGTAAAGTAATGCTGCTCGATGGCTTAGTATTTAGCGTCCTGTCCATATTAGCAAGCGTAGCGCTTACCATGACCGACTCATGGCATCTTGTTAAAACTTTATCGACAGAATTTATGCAAGGTGAAACATCGGCACTGCTCGCGGTTACACTACTTTTCATCAGCGTCATTTATATACATTTTTTTATACGCCGCGCTGCCGCGAACAAGCTTCTGAAGAAATTAGCCGATGAAATTGGGAACGATCCGGATAAGTATAAACAATACATGCAAGCATTTAATAAAAGCACGGCTGCTTATCGTCCAATGTTGCTAACTAATCCCGCTGGTTGGAATGAATTAACCGAACAAACGATTGATGAAATCATAAATGAAGCTAATGACTACATACAGGCATTGAATGATCAATTTACCAATCCGTCTGGTAACGGAGGCGAGAATTCACAAGTTTGAATTTCATATTATTCACTTAGTCACCCAGTGACATTGGGCGCTTTTGGAATAGCTAGAAATAATATGCTTAACTTGTCGATATATGCCACTCTGATATCTCGCCACTATAGACATAATAAATACTTAACCATGCCACTCTTATAATCTGCAATATATGATTTGGACAAGAAGTGGATTAGATAGTAAAATTCCAGCTTTTTTTACGCTAGCAATTAATTCAATCGGAGAGATCATTCATGTCAGTCACAATCGACCAAAAAGCACAGATAGTGCGGGACTATCAAAGAGCCGACGGAGATACTGGTTCTCCTGAAGTTCAGATTGCTCTTTTAACATTCAGAATCAATGACTTGATCGGGCATTTCAAAGTGCATGTTAAGGATCACCATTCACGTAGAGGTCTGCTACGTATGGTTGGCCGTCGTCGTAAGCTACTTGATTACCTCAAACGCCGCAATATGGACACATATCAATCACTGATTGAACGCCTTGGTTTACGCAAATAAGCACTCTTGGTAGACGAAGTCAGCAACAAATCAAGTAGGCCATTTTCCAACAAATTATCACGTCACCGGCAATAATATTAGGGGATAATTGAAGTGAGGAAAAATTCATCAGAAAAGGACTGTTAATTGAAATCTATCAAGAAGAGTATTACTTACGGACGTCATCAACTAACGTTAGAAACAGGCGAAATTGCGAGACAAGCACACGGCGCAGTAATGGTTACAATGGATGATACAGTTGTACTGGTTACTGCCGTAGGGGCAAAAAATATCAAACCTGATCAAGATTTCTTCCCATTAACTGTAGATTATCAGGAAAAATTCTATGCTGCAGGCAGAATACCTGGAAGTTTCTTTAAAAGAGAAGGCCGTCCTTCGGAAAAAGAAACTCTTACTTCCAGACTAATTGATCGTCCAATTCGTCCACTCTTCCCCGAAGGTTTTTATCATGAAGTGCAAATTGTTGCCACCGTCATGTCGGCTGATAATGAAGTGGATGCAGATATTCCTTCAATAATTGGAACTTCAGCAGCCTTAATACTCTCAGGCATACCTTTTGATGGTCCGCTTGGTGCTGCGCGCGTTGGTTACATCAATAATGAGTATGTGCTCAATCCAACCGTTTCAGAACTTAAAGATACTCAGTTAAATCTTGTAGTTGCAGGTACGCAGCAAGCAGTACTGATGGTTGAATCGGAAGCAATGGAGTTATCCGAAGAAATAATGCTTGGAGCTGTGATGTACGGCCATGAGCAAATGCAAGCAGTCATCAATGCAATTAATGAATTTGCTGACGAAGCTGGGGTAACTGCTTGGGATTGGGCACCTCCAGAAAAAGATACCGTACTTGAAGAAAAAATTGCGAGTTTAGTGGAAAACGATTTACGCCAAGCTTTTAAAATAAAGCAAAAACAGGCGCGCACCGAAGCTATTGAAACAATTTGTCAACGTGTATCTGCAGAAATCGGTGTTGACACAGACAATGGCCCAGGAGTGCAAGCATTTAAGGAAGCTTTTTTTGCACTTGAATCCAAAATCGTACGAAATCAAATCCTGGATGGCGAACCTCGCATTGATGGTCGCGGCACACGTACGGTCAGAAATATCACGATTCGCAACGGCGTACTACCACGAACGCACGGTTCGGCATTATTTACACGAGGAGAAACCCAAGCATTGGCGATAGCTACACTTGGTACTGCACGTGATGAACAGAAAATTGATTCTCTCCAAGGAGATTACAACGATCGCTTCATGTTACATTACAACATGCCACCTTTTGCTACTGGAGAAATTGGTCGTGTCGGTACTCCAAAACGACGGGAAATTGGTCATGGACGTCTAGCTAAGCGTGCTCTCGTTGCAGTTTTACCATCCCCGGAAGAATTTGGTTACTCGATGCGAGTCGTATCCGAAATAACCGAATCGAATGGCTCTAGTTCAATGGCGTCGGTTTGCGGTGGATGCCTTGCGCTCATGGATGCGGGCGTTCCATTGAAAGCTCATGTCGCAGGTATCGCGATGGGGTTAATCAAAGACGGAAATCGCTTTGCTGTATTGACAGATATTCTTGGTGATGAGGATCATTTGGGTGACATGGACTTTAAAGTAGCGGGAACCGAAAAAGGCATTACAGCATTACAAATGGATATTAAAATCCAAGGCATCACCAAAGAAATTATGCACGCAGCATTGATACAAGCACACGAAGGGCGCATGCATATTTTGCAAATTATGAAGCAAGCACTACCTTCAACACGCGAAGATATTTCAGTTCATGCTCCGCGTATTATAAAGCTCAAAATCAATCCCGAAAAAATACGCGATGTCATTGGTAAAGGCGGTGCCGTTATCCGTGCGTTAACGGAAGAAACCGGAACAACGATAGACATTACGGATGACGGCCAAGTAACAATTGCCTGCGTAAGTGCCGAAGGTGGCGAGCTTGCAAAAAAACGCATTGAAGATATTACTGCCGAAGTCGAGGTTGGAAAAATTTATGATGGCATAGTTCTAAAATTGCTAGATTTTGGCGCCATTGTCAGTGTATTGCCAGGAAAAGATGGATTATTGCATATATCACAAATTGCCAGTGAACGCGTTAATAATGTCTCCGATCACCTTAATGAGGGTCAACAAGTTCGCGTCAAAGTTCTTGAAGCCGATGATAAAGGGAGATTAAGATTAAGTATGAAAGCTGCATTGACCGACGAAAATAATTCAAACTCCACAGAAGAATCCAAGAATCCTTAATTTTCCAGATCACTGATTCTTATCAGAAGCAAGAAAACTGTGTAGTCCCTTGAAGAAAACACAGTTTTCTTTTTTTTACTTTACTAGTATAGAAATATATTTACATTTATTTGGCGATTTGCTTTTCCCGCATTTCGTCCAATGTCTTGCAATCAATGCAAAGTGTCGCGGTGGGTCTCGCTTCAAGTCTTCTTAAACCGATTTCTATACCACAGCTTTCACAATAACCGTAATCACCAGAATCGATTTTTTCTATTATTTCGTCGATTTTCTTGATTAGTTTACGCTCACGATCACGGTTACGCAGCTCAAGTGTCATATCCGACTCTTGACTAGCACGATCATTAGGATCGGCAAAAACTGTTGCTTCATCTTGCATGGTATGAACTGCACGATCAATATCTTGACTTAGCTCAACTTTCATACCTTCCAAAATTTTGCGAAAATGCATGAGTTGCTCGGGACTCATATATTCTTCACCAGCTTTTGGTTCATAGGGAGTCACTTGTTTGCTTAGCAGCTCTTGTGGCATTTTTTTAAAGCTCCTGTTTAATTCCAATCGCGTACTAAAATTGCATACTATAATCAAAAACTGCATTACATAACAAGTGTTATTTTTCAACGTGGTTCTTTTAATAATTTAGAGCTAGAAAATTTATTATATTAATTTACCCGAGATAATTTTTTGTAATGATAAGAAATTGACGTTTCAAACCTAAAAAGGTATAGTGACGCCTTTTTCGGGGTGTAGCGTAGCCTGGTAGCGCGCCTGGTTTGGGACCAGGATGTCGGGAGTTCAAATCTCTCCACCCCGACCAATAATTGCAACCCTAATTGTAGTGCATGCTCGGGTTGGTGCCCGTAGCTCAATCGGATAGAGCACCAGCCTTCTAAGCTGGGGGTTACAGGTTCGATTCCTGTCGGGCACGCCATTAAAACAAATTTCTTCAGCTTGCGGGTTAAAAATTATTTATCAAATTCAGAACACTGCAAAGCTTTGTATCGATGGTGGCTGTAGCTCAGTTGGTAGAGTCCCGGATTGTGATTCCGGTTGTCGTGGGTTCGAGTCCCATCAGCCACCCCACAAACAATTAAATTCTTAAGTTTTCTCATTGTCATGCAAACCGGCAATTTCTAACTTGACAGCTTGCAAAGCAATTAATGAAAAATCATAAATTTCAAACGTGACATGAGTTGTTCAAGAATATATTATCAATCGGAATATTTTTTATCCTCATCTGTCTGCAGTTTTGATCATTCAGGAACTTTATCATGAACCACAATTTATTTAATAGCCTGTGTGAGCTCTCAATTCCGCAAGGAAAAAACGCAAAATATTACTCACTTCCTGCCCTGGAAAAAAATGGGATTGGAAAGATTTCTCGTTTACCGATATCGATTCGCATCATACTGGAATCGGTATTACGTAATTATGACGATAAAAAAATTACCGAAACTCATATTCGACAATTAGCAAACTGGCAACCCCGTACCAATAGAGTCGATGAAATTCCATTTGTAGTGTCACGCATAATATTGCAAGATTTCACAGGTGTTCCGTTACTTGTGGATTTAGCAGCAATGCGTAGTGCAGCAGTAAAATTAAGAAAGAATCCTAAGCTGATTGAACCACTAGTGCCTGTAGACTTGGTCGTAGATCATTCAATCCAAGTTGATCACTATGGAACCCGGGAAGCGCTTGATCAGAATATGGAAATTGAATTTTCACGTAACAATGAACGCTATCAATTCATTAAATGGGGTATGCAAGCTTTTGACACTTTCAAGGTAATTCCCCCAGGTATTGGTATCGTACATCAGGTCAATCTCGAATATCTTGCCCGTGGAGTACACCAAAAAGATGGAATGATATACCCAGATACGCTTGTTGGTACCGACTCACATACCACCATGATAAATGGAATTGGCGTCGTAGGTTGGGGAGTTGGTGGTATTGAGGCCGAAGCCGGCATGCTGGGACAACCTGTTTACTTCCTTACACCAGATGTAGTGGGCGTGCATTTGAAAGGACAGCTACGCGAAGGCGTTACTGCTACCGATTTGGTTTTAACCATTACTGAAATGTTGCGAAAAGCTAATGTCGTTGGAAAATTTGTAGAATTCTTTGGAGAAGGAACTGCTTCCTTGGCTCTGCCTGATCGAGCTACTATTGCCAATATGGCTCCAGAATATGGCGCAACGATGGGTTTTTTCCCAGTTGACGATGCTACTATTGAATACTTTAAGGGGACAGGACGTACTGAAGAAGAAATTTCCGCATTCAAAGCTTATTTTCAAGCCCAAGAAATTTATGGTATCCCACGGCAAGGTGAAATTGATTATACGCTTGAACTAACACTTGATCTTAATTCGGTCGTACCTTCACTGGCTGGTCCCAAACGTCCACAAGACCGTATTGATCTGCCAGCAATCAAATCCAAATTTGCCGAGCTCTTTAATAAGCCTGCCAAAGAAGGTGGTTATAACAAGCAAGACGATGATATGAATCAACGTTATCTGACACGTAATATCAACATCGAAGACCCCGAGTTGTGTACTCATCTTGGCCCAAGCAATCTTGAGGAAGTAAGGCTGGCATCACCCGATCCAACCCAGGCATTGAAGGCAGATAACAAACAAGCAACGCCAAACACACCCATTGAAAGGCGAATGGTTTCGCGTCATATCGTTGAAATGACCAGTAATCGCCCAATGTTGGATGAAGATGAATTACACCCCAGTGAACTGGATGGTTCCTCGATCAGCCTTGGTCATGGAGATATCTTGATTGCTGCGATTACATCCTGTACCAATACCTCCAATCCCAGCGTACTACTAGCCGCTGGATTGGTAGCTAAAAAAGCTGTCGAAAAAGGATTATCGGTCAAGCCCCACATCAAAACTTCACTTGCTCCAGGTTCTCGAGTCGTCACCGACTATTTAGCTGCCACGGGATTGTTACCCTATTTGGAACAACTAGGGTTTAGTGTCGTTGGTTATGGCTGCACCACATGTATCGGCAATGCCGGACCATTGGCTGATCCAATTGAAGAAGCGATTGTTAAGCATGATTTGGTTTGCGCTGCGGTATTGTCCGGAAACCGTAATTTTGAAGCACGCATTCATACAAATATTCGAGCCAACTTTCTAGCTTCGCCACCACTCGTAGTTGCTTATGCCATCGCTGGTACTGTACAAAAAGATCTTACGACTGAGCCGCTCGGTATTGACAAAAACAATCAACCTGTATGGCTCAAAGATATCTGGCCGAGCAGCGAGGAAATTCATGAATTAATGAAATTTGCCAGTAACCCGAATACTTTCCAGCAACTCTATAGCGACCTCACCAGAAACCATCCGTTATGGAATAGTGTTACTTCGGTTAGCGGACAGACCTATAATTGGCCGCAATCCACATATATCGCTGAACCACCATTTTTTGAGAATTTCTCACTGCAACAACCCACAACATCTTCCGAAATAAGTAGCATCAAAAATGCCTATGCACTGGGAATATTCGGAGATTCCGTGACAACAGATCATATCAGTCCTGCAGGCTCGATCAGAGATATTTCTCCAGCCGGTCAGTACCTTTTGGATCATCAAGTCGATAAAAACCATTTTAATAGCTACGGCGCTCGCCGTGGTAACCATGAAGTAATGATGCGAGGTACATTTGCCAATGTCCGCATAAAGAACTTAATGGTTCCAGGCAGTGAAGGCGGCGTTACACTATTTCGTGATCCGGTCAGCCATGACACTACACAAATGAGCATTTATGATGCGGCTATGAAATATCAAGCGCTCAATATTCCAACAATCGTTTTCGGCGGCAAAGAATATGGCACGGGTTCAAGCCGGGACTGGGCCGCAAAAGGAACCCAACTTCTGGGTATCAAAGCGGTAATCGCGGTTAGTTTCGAGCGCATACACCGTAGCAACCTGATCGGTATGGGTGTACTTCCATTGCAATTCAAAGGCAATGATAGTGCGGATTCCCTTGGAATAAAAGGAGATGAGCAATTTGATATTCTGGGTTTGGACAATATTCAACCGCAACAGGATGTTACTTTAGTGATACGAGCTCAAGACGGCAGTAGCAAGCTCGTTCCATTATTATGCCGCATTGATACTGCCATTGAGGTCGACTACTATAAACATGGCGGTATCCTGCCCTACGTACTCAGGGAATTGATGATTCAATAAGGTAATTTCTTGTATAGGTACCGCACACAAGCAGTTACTTTTCTGGCTAACAACAAGAAATTTATTTTTTAAGCAGATTATGGAGAAAAGCTTGGAAATCTTGCTTGAGTTCAGCATGTTTCAATGCGAACTCTACGGTTGCCTCCAAGTAACCTGATTTGCTTCCACAATCGAAACGTTTTCCATTAAATTCATAACCTAATACTGATTCTTCATTCAACAACTTTGCAATCGCATCAGTCAATTGGATTTCATTTCCCGCACCACGCTCCGTTTGCTCAAGTAATTTAAAAATACGCGGTGTTAAAATGTAGCGGCCGACTACTGCCAGATTAGAAGGCGCCTTATCGATTGCGGGTTTCTCAACAATTGCATTGACCCTGGATAAACTCTCCGCAATGTATTGGCTATCGATAATGCCGTAACGATTGACTGTGGTTCGCGGTACTTGCTCAATTCCAAGTATTGAACAATGGTGGTGATTATAGATATCGACCATCTGATTTAAACAAGTTCTTTCACCCGCATCGATTAGATCATCGGCTAGCAATACTGCAAAAGGTTCATTACCGACCACCGATTGTGCGCATAACACTGCGTGCCCCAAACCCAGCGCCTCAGCCTGTCGAATATAAACACAATCTACATGTGAAGGTAAAATATTCCGAACAACCTCAAGCATTTCGTTTTTCCGGCCAGCTTCTAAATTTGCCTCTAGCTCGAATGCTTTATCAAAATGATCAGGTATTGAGTTTTTGTTACGGCCAATAATAAAAATTAATACATCAATACCTGCCGCAACCGCTTCTTCGGCAGCAAACTGTATTAATGGTTTATCAACAATAGGCAACATCTCTTTTGGATTTGCCTTGGTTGCTGGCAAGAAACGTGTTCCCAGTCCTGCTACCGGAAAAACAGCTTTTCTGATCGGCTTCATTGATAAAGAATCTCCCAGTTATTGAGTAAAGTTCAATCCAAGCTACTGTGTTTGCAAATAATCGCGAATTATTTCAGTTAAGTTTGATAACCATTAGGATTAGCGCTTTGCCAATGCCAACTGTGCGCGCACATTTCGTCTAGACCAAGTTTCGCCTGCCAGCCTAGCAACTTGGAAGCAAGCTTTGGATCGGCATAGCAAGAAGCAATATCACCGGGACGCCTCGGTGCCAACCGATAGGGAATAGGCCGATGACTTGCTTTTTCATATGCATGCACAACATCTAAAACACTGTAGCCTCGTCCAGTACCCAGATTAACAGTTAAACAACCTGTGTATTTATGTACGTGTGTATTATCTGCAGCAGCCAACGCCTTCAAAGCCTTGATATGTCCAACTGCTAAATCGACTACATGAATGTAGTCTCGCACCCCCGTACCATCAGGAGTAGGATAGTCGTTACCCCATACACTCAACGCTTCTCTTCGACCTACTGCAACTTGTGCCACGAAAGGCATCAAATTATTGGGAATACCTTGCGGGTCCTCTCCAATTAATCCGCTAGGATGCGCGCCGACTGGATTGAAGTAGCGCAAGATGCTAATTCGGAATGAATTATCACTACTTTGAAAATCGCGCAATATTTCTTCGACCATCAATTTACTACGACCGTAAGGATTAGTTGGTGCTAGCGGATGATCCTCGGTTAATGGCAGTCTTACGGGATCACCATACACTGTTGCAGAAGAACTGAAAACTAAGGTTTTGACTTCGCATTCCCGCATAGCCTCCAGCAATCGTAAGGTGCCCACGACATTATTATCATAATAAGAAAGTGGATGCTCAACCGATTCGCCAACTGCTTTGAGTCCGGCAAAATGAATCACTGCAGTGGGTTTACTTTGCCTAAACGCTGTCACTAAGGCGGCACGATCACGGCAATCACCGACTATCAATTGTGGTTGTTTACCGGTTATCTGCGCTACACGTGTTAATGATTCGGCATTGCTATTGCAGAAATTATCAAAAACCGTGACATCGAAACCTGCATTCAGTAATTCAACGCAAGTATGTGATCCGATATACCCAGCACCGCCTGTGACAAAAATCATAGCTATCAGCCTTAATAAAAAGTGATTGATATACGCAATTCAATTTAACGCTTAACTTAGCACTTAAAAACTCATCGCGATAAATTACGAAAGTGCTGTTTGAAACGTGTCACGAAAGTATCGAGCGTGCTTATTGGCAAATCATTAATACCCGCTGCCGCTTTACGTCCCCCGCCTGTATCAAATTGTAGGCACAGCACATCCGCACCCTGCGGATTGGTTAATGCAGCGCGCGCACTCACCGTATAATTTCCACGCTGATTTAACGTAATCACCGCATGGGCTCGCTCGGGGCTTTCATTTGCCAGTTTATTAGCAAAAATACCGCTCACACGCCTGGCCCAAGAAGCATCTGGCAACAAATAAGCCGCACAATAATCATCTCTGACTAATGGCTGCAACTCATCAGCGCGACTCATATCGTCCTTGTACCCTTGCTCCAACTTAACAAAAGCTGCCGACTTGGCAATGAAATCGAAAGGACTGACAAATGATTGCATTTCCTCATACAACTGCGCTGGATGAAAATGCAAATCAGCCAACGTGTCGCCATATCCGTTGTAATTTAAATATTCCCCCAGACATGCGAGTTGCTCTGTTTCTGTTAGCGACAATCCTGCCAAGTTTGCAAGTTGTTGCGCCTTTTTTATTAAGTTATCGCCGAAAGCAGCGGTAATTGCCCAATTCTGAAACCTCGCCTTCAGATATTGATCGACTAATAAACTCGTACAAATATCTGCTGATAGGTCAATATATGCGGCAAGGTTTTTATGTTGGGGTATGTCTCCGGCATGATGATGATCGAAATACTTGACGATCACGCCAGTTTCCAGCAATCGCATTAATCCCTTTCGATTGCTGTCCAGAGAAATATCGAGCACGGTCACATGATCCCCAACATTCGCTTGCACTCTATCCAACAACTTGATATCGCGTTTTACGCCAGTAATCAAATTGGCAGTCCCGGATTCAGCTAATCTTAATTGATGCAACGCACACAAACCATCTGCATCGCCATTGAATACATAATAATCAGTCATAGTGATGGAATTGATTTATCGATAAACTTGACGAGTATCACGATTGCTCTAGCACACCAGCATCGCTTAAATAGTTCACAATTTTTTCGACTGCCAGTTCCGGTGTTAGTGTTGTCGTATCGATATGAATTTCGGCGTTCTCCGGCACTTCATAAGGTGAATCGATACCTGTAAAGTTTTTTAACTCCCCACGCCGCATTTTTTTATACAAGCCTTTAGGATCACGCTTCTCCGCCACATCGATCGGGGTATCAATAAAAACTTCAAAGAATTCACCCTGATCAACCAATTCCCGCGCCATTCTTCGTTCAGATTTGAATGGCGAAATAAACGATACCAAAACAATTTGTCCTGCATCGACCATCAATCTGGCAACTTCAGCGATGCGACGAATATTCTCAACCCGATCTGCATCAGTAAAGCCAAGATCCTTGTTAAGACCGTGACGCACATTATCGCCATCCAATAAGTAAGTATGTTTCCCCAGTGAATATAGTTTTTTCTCGACCAAATTGGCAATGGTGGACTTGCCACTACCCGATAATCCAGTAAACCACAGAACAAAAGGCTTCTGACCTTTAATGGCTGCATGCGCCTGTTTGTTGATATTAATGGCTTGCCAGTGGATATTTTGCGATCGCCGCAAAGCAAAATGCAACATTCCTGCACCAACAGTGTTGTTGGTCAGGCGATCGATCATGATGAAGCCACCCGTATCCCTGTCTTCAACGTAAGGGTCAAACGCTATCAATCGATCCGTGCTTAAATTGCACACACCGATTTCGTTAAGCTCCAATTTTGTGACTGCGACATGCTCAAGCGTATTGACATTAACCTTGTATTTCAGCGTTGAAATATTCGCAGTTACCGTTCTCGCACCAATCTTCATCATATATGGCCTACCGGGAAGCATCGGTTCTTCAGTCATCCACACGAGCGTGGCTTCAAATTGGTCCGCCACACTGGGTGGCGAATCAGTCGAGGCTAGAATATCTCCTCGGCTAATATCAATTTCATCGGTAAGTGTGAGGGTTATAGATTGACCGGAGATCGCTTGTTCAAGATCTCCATCATTGGTTACGATACGTGCCACGCGGCTTTCTTTACCGGAAGGCAAAACACGAATGGGGTCGCCAGGTTTGACATTACCACGCACAATCAGACCGGAATAACCTCGAAAATCGAGATTAGGGCGATTGACCCATTGCACTGGCATACGAAAAATTCCCGATTTTCCGGATTCATCTTCAATCTCGATATTTTCCAAATATCCCATCAGCGTCTCGCCGCGATACCAAGGCGTATTATCGCTTAATGACGTGATGTTATCGCCTTTCAAAGCCGACATGGGAATCGATACGATATCCTGTAATCCTACCTCTTTAGCGAAGATACGGTAATCGTGATCTATCTGATTAAAAATCTCTTGTGAATATCCAACCATATCGAGCTTATTTATTGCCAGTACCACGTGACGGATTCCGATTAACGATACGAGATAGCTATGCCGCCGGGTTTGCGTCAATACCCCCTTTCGCGCATCGATAAGAATTACAGCAACATCCGCAGTGGAAGCGCCGGTAACCATATTACGCGTATATTGCTCATGCCCAGGCGTATCGGCCACAATGAATTTTCTTTTGTCTGTCGAGAAAAAGCGATACGCCACATCAATCGTAATGCCTTGTTCTCGCTCCGCCGCTAAGCCATCCACCAGCAGTGCAAAATCCAAATCGCCAGCTTGAGTTCCAACTTTTTTGGAATCGAATTCCAATTGTGCCAATTGGTCTTCAAACAACATTTTTGATTCATACAGCATCCGCCCAATCAGCGTACTTTTTCCATCGTCAACACTACCGCAGGTAATAAACCGCAACAAGCTCTTATTTTCATGCGTTCTTAAATACAACTCGATATCTTCGGCAATTAAATCAGACACGTGCGCCATTAGAAGTACCCCTCCTGTTTCTTTTTCTCCATCGAGCCCGCCGAATCATGATCGATCAATCGGCCTTGTCGCTCAGATGTTTTTGCGAGCAACATTTCCTGAATAATTTCCGTCAATGAACCGGCTTCGCTTTCAATCGCGCCTGTCAGCGGATAACAACCAAGCGTACGGAATCTTACTTTTTTCATCATTGGTTCTTCGCCTTCACGCATCGGCAAACGATCGTCGTCGACCATGATAAGAGTGCCATCACGCTCCACAACCGGGCGAACTTTGGCAAAATAAAGCGGTACGATAGGAATATTGTTTAAATAAATGTATTGCCAAATATCGAGTTCTGTCCAATTGGATAAAGGAAATACACGAATACTTTCGTCTTTATTTTTTCGTGCGTTATATAATCGCCAAAGTTCAGGACGCTGCAATTTCGGATCCCAGCGGTGTTGCGCTGAACGGATTGAGAAAATCCGCTCTTTCGCCCGGGATTTCTCCTCATCACGGCGCGCACCTCCAAATGCCACATCAAAGCCGTATTTATCCAATGCCTGCTTTAAACCTTCCGTTTTCCAAATATCCGTATGTACCGCGGAGCCATGTGTAAATGGATTAATTCCTTTCTCAATACCCTGAGGGTTGATATGAACGATCAAATCAAGCCCAAGCTTTTTTGCCATTACATCGCGAAACTCGATCATTTCCCTAAATTTCCACGTTGTATCAACATGCAATAATGGAAAGGGTGGTTTTGATGGGTAGAATGCTTTGACTGCAAGGTGAAGCATCACGGCACTGTCTTTGCCGATGGAATAAAGCATAACTGGATGCTCGCACTCCGCAACAACCTCCCGCATAATATGAATACTTTCGGCTTCAAGGCGTTGTAAGTGTGTCAACATTTTCAATAATTTCCTTAATTGTTATTTCGCTGCAAAAATATGTTAATACAGTTTTAGATTTTTATAATTGCAAAATAAACTATTTTAGCCTTGCAATTTTGTAATTACTGTTACATTGAGGAAAAATTCTTAAATTGATTAAGATTATGCAGCGTTCGCAGAAAAGACATTTTTTTGATTGAATAAATATTTATAGCTGATTTCAGGCAACTAAAAAACTAAAAATTATCCTGTCACCTCAAATACTATAATTTATATACTTATTCAACGACGTATTGTATCCGATAATCGCAATTATGTCAGGGAAAGCAGTAGCAGAGATATACTGCTTATTCAAACTTAAGTACTGATCAGAAAAAGAATTATTGCCAGCTCAGTTTAAATTCCACACCATTTGGTATGGAATTCTACATTTACTTTGGAGCCGGAATGATCGAGAAGATGACTTTGACAAGATAAATTCTGAACTGCTCTGGAAAGATTGTTCGACCCTGCTTTGTCTTTGTGATTGCCGGTGGATTGTGACCCCGAGGCCTCGGCGTTATCAACATGAAGTTTAATTGAAGGTTTTAATCGATATCAACGCCGGTAGCGCTCTCTACTTCAAGTGATCTGTATGATTATGCCGAAACCAGATCAACATATTAGGCATTAACAAATAACATTTATAATCAATGACATAAAACAAAGCATCCTACTCGGTGGAGTAATTAATGTGCTTGCGCATCGCAATTTGAAATCAGGCACATACCATTAAAGTCTCTCATTGCTGGTTGCAATTCGTTTAAAACTTTTTGTGCATGGCCTTCCTGGCAGGCAAGAATTATTACTGCATTCTCATCGGTAATTAGAACATCATCTGGATTTCGCATGCCTCGTGAACCGATGCCACCAGCATTTTTGATAATTGTGTATCCGCGCACTTCGGTTCGCTCTAATAAGTCTATAAGATAATTGAGATGCTCTATTCCGATCACTATTTCGAATCTTTTCATTGAAATTGAATGTTTCATTTATTTTTCCCTAAAATTAAATAATTACCCAATATTGTCATACGCTATTTTTGTTGTAACAGCCTGCGGTTTCGGTGCTCTCTGTTATCGTCTGTGCATCCTTCATAATTGTTTTTGTATATAAAAGGGCGCGACGCCATATTAAGTTAGTTAACATGAAGTGCATATTAAGGAAACCATGATTTCTTCCTACAGGGAACCATTAAGCTGCACTATATTTATTGGATTCCTTAACCGGTAAAAACCGGCATCACGGGATATAAGAAACCGGCAAAGCCAGCTACATCGACTCCATAAATCCTTTAAGTACAGCAGCATGATTCACAACCTCATTTTTAGCTGCATAGACCAATGTTAGGGTTTTATGTTTGGCTAATAAGTTTAAAAAAGTTGCTGTAGCAGGATTTCGTTCAAGCTCTGCAATATAACGATTGCGAAATTCATTGAATTTTTCCGGGTCATGGTTAAACCACTTACGTAATTCTGGTGAAGGGGCAATCTCTTTTAACCACAAATCAATTGCCGCTTGTTCTTTCGTCACCCCCCGAGGCCACAATCTATCCACCAAGACCCTGTATTCATCTTTTGTAACATTTTCATAGACTCGTTTAATTTTGATAGTGCTCATGGTATTGGCCAAAAAGGACGAGACAACAATTATTAAATTGTATCGATGCTTAAATACTTATAAATTTTACTTGAGTATGCCTGTATGCATAGGAGTCTAATGCGGGCGCTCGCAACAGCGCCGATTCCAACGGATTCAGCTAAGGCAATTTGGACTTTGCTCGCATAATAAGCATATCCAACCGAAAAGAAATTGCATTTGTTTATTCTTTCTTCGCAATTGCTATCGTTTCTATTAATCGCTTACTTTCAATCAAATGCCCCCGTTGCTACTTTTTTGCTCTCCTGAAATGATTACGGGGGCATGATCTCTCTCAGACTTAGCTTGAACTGTTATTTCGCAGAATTTGAAGGCGATGAACACTATCCGCTTCCAAATTCAGATTCGCGATCTGTTGCAGCTCTCGCGGACTCCATGTGGGATTATCAGGAGACAAAGCCACAACTGCCGCTAAGGAGAACGTGATTGTGTAGAGGATAGCAATTGCATACACTACAAATAGTTGAGGTGATTTCAATAATTCCTTAATTTCCATATTTTTCACTCCTTATCATTTATCAATTGATCATTTCTGCAAGCAAAAATTGATACTCAGTTTGTAAAATGACCCTATTAGTAATACGCTCTATTAAGTTGACAATAAAATTGTTAATTTATCAACCGTTAACGCTTTACTTTAAGTTGTCAAGAGCAGTCAATTAAGGCTAGATAAATATTAATTGTTTAATTACAATAACAACCATCATTGTTATAGGGTATAAAAAATAAATATCTCACCTTGGAAGAGATAATATAGGCAGAATTCTTCAAAGAGAAGTAGCAAAAAACGAAACATTTTGTTTCCAAATTGGATACAATGCTGTAATGCAAGATCTTAACCTATTCATTATCTTTGCGCGCGTGGTGGAAGCAGGTAGTTTTGCCGAAGCGGCTCGTCGCATGGATATCTCCCGTGCCGCGGTTAGCAAAGCTGTCGCTAAACTTGAGAAGGATCTTAGTACGCGGTTACTGCTGCGGAGCACTCGACATCTTAGTCTGACTGAAACGGGTATCGCGCTTTCAGAGCATGCGGCACGCATTCTCGAAGAAGCCGAACACGCCGAACAAGTAGTGAATAGCCTCCATACCGAGCCGCGCGGAACACTCAGAGTGAGTGTTCCGAGTTCCTTTGGCACACGCCACATCGCTCCAGCATTGCCATGTTTTCTGGCTCGCTATCCTAAAATCAACGTCGATTTGACCATTACCGATCGTCCAGGCGACTTGATCGAAGAGGGATACGATGTGCAAATTCGCGTGACAAACGAACCCGATCTTAATTTGGTGGCTCGCAAGATTGCGCCGGTGCGCCGCATTTTGTGCGCAACGCCTCAGTATTTCCAACAATGGGGCATCCCGCAAAAACCGGAAGATCTCGTAAAACATAATTGTCTGGACTGCGCACTCTCGCCCGAACAAGGCTACTGGCGCTTCACCGGGCCGGAAGGCAAGATCAAGATTCCAATATCGGGTACCTTACGTATCAATAATAATGATGCCCTTGCCCAAGCAGTTTTACACGGACTTGGAATCGCTTTATTGCCTACTTATACTATTGGTATGGAATTACAAAAGGGACGGCTTCAAGCTGCACTTCCGGAATACCTATCGGTAGAACGTCATATTTATGCCTGTTATCTGCCAAGCAGGCATTTGCCGAAAAAGATCAGTTCATTTATAAATTTCTTAACAGAACATGTTGGAGACATGCCTTACTGGGATCAATCTCTAAAATAGATCAATTCCAGCCGGCATCAAGCTTCCGGCATTACAAATTATGAAACGAATTGATATTGACCGGTACCTCTATTCGATCCGCACAGTTATGACATTCGCAGAGTTGTCCGATCGCAGTTACTACAAGCCCTGCACACCCGAATACACTTTTAAAATGCGCTCTTTTGCACGACAGTAATAAATTATTTTTAAAACTATGATCGATCTATTTTCTTCAAATGAAAAATGCCTATAAAAGTTTTTGTGATCTTGTTATTGAGTATTTGGAACCTCACCGGCTGCGCGACTAACGATTCTTCGTATCAGCCAGAACACAATAACGAATGCGCGCTCGCAGGAAGGGCATTCATGCACGCCTGTATGAATCGAAGATAAACTCTATGAGCCACCTTTTTATGAGCATCGTAAGTGATGACATTTTCTGCAGAGTGCGCAGTGATTTTAACCTGAAGAAAAACCATTTGGTCTGATGAAAACTCCTATGCGATTAAAACTGATTACCTGAACGAAGCATTAATACATATCGGGTTTGATGATGTCATTTAAAATCCAAACGGCTAATTTTAGAAAGAGATTTAAAACAACGATGAAAATGATTAGTTCAAGTACGATTTTCATAATTTGAATTTAATTAGGGCAACCTCAAACAATAACTGTCAAATCAAACCTAACCTGCTATTTCAAATACAGTATCCTTTATTTTTGCTGTGTAAAAATTAGACCTTCTGTGTCAAACCCGCGTGCCTTCGACATTTCTACGAATCTTTCAATCACCTCTTGTTCCACGGATGGTTCTCTGGCCAAAAGCCATAAATAATTCAAGCTTGGACCGGATACGAAAGCGTATTGATAATTCTCATGATCCAATTCAAAAATAACATATGAGCCATAAAACGGACCAAAAAAAGACACTTTTAAATAACCTTCTGAATCGCTATTTACAAAATAAGCTTTACCCACGGCTTCTTTCCATTTGCTGTCCGATGCCGAAAACCCGCGATTAAGTACCGAAACTCCCCCATCGTCTCTCACGCTATATTCAGCGGTCACTTGACTCAAACCTCTTTCGAACGAATGATCTAATCGAGCAATTTCGTACCACTTGCCCAAGTATCTATCCAGATTAAAATCTGTAACCGGTTGCACTGATTTTGGCGTGCCCAAGCAACCACTCAGTATTATTGTAGCGATTAATATCAACAGTTTTCTCAAAATAAACCTCTCATTAGATTAATTCTCGGCCGTGATTTTAGAATTAAGTTTCGATCAAGTATAACGTTTGGTATTAGCCGAAGGAAATCGCTGAAGAAGCAACGGCGAATCATGCATTCCTCTAATCGGTAGTTTATGGCAACGTACTGGATGTTATCGAATTTAATTGTGCAGTGCGGTGTAAAGAAATTATTTGGAAGCTAAAAAACAACTTTTAGCTGCTAAAAATACCAAGACCGAAGAAAAAAATCCGCTAATCGGCAAGAAAGTGGTTCGCAGCTATGCCCAATCGTAGCGTTGCCGCTTCGTAATTCTCTCCAATAGGTAACCTGCATTATTTCTGGAGTTTGGAACAAGGCAATCCACTTATCATTACACGCATTCCTAGCCTGGATTCAATCATGAGATACCAGCTCTTCCACCCAGCCGGACCAACAGCGGCGAATCCGGCAAAAGCATCGCATTTGCCGTAAGCCCGCTGCTTACTGCAATGGATCTATCTGATCGTAAAAATTTTTATGGATAACAAGTATGCGGGGATACAAATCAAAACACCGTCTTTAGGACGGTGTCGAATGTTATTAGGGCATTATTGTTGGAACGGCGTGACGGCGAAAATCGAACCTTGGTCTATTTCTGTTATATCAATCACTTAAAGTTTTCCTTTGCTATATTTGTGTCATTGCAGGGCATTTCCATGAATTCAAGAAAGACAATTGCTATATGCAGTTAAGTCTAAACTCATTTAGTAAAGCTATCAAGTGCTTTTTAACATATAATCATATGTTTTTCATAGTAAAAACGTTAATTTTACGATAGTTTATTAAATATACGTATAACTGACATGTCAATAAACATAAGGACAAAAGACCATGACAATGAAATTACCATGGAATATTTTTATTTGTCTATTTACATTATTGCTCTTACCTTCATTTGTCTTTGCTGATATTAGAAGTGCTACAGGTAAGCCTCTATTAGATTTTTACACTGTTTATGGAGCAATTGATTCTGTAAGAATAATTAATGAGCTATGTAATGAAAATTATCCTGAATTTAAGAAACAAAATGACCTCGCATATAGTTTATGGCGTTCTCGATATAAAGATTTTATATATAAAATAGAACAGTATAATCATGAAATAGTAAAAAAGACTTCAAAGGGGAACGAGGCTTCATATGCTAAACAAATGCTTGAAACGGCAAAAAGTTACGAGAATAATAAGGTAACTTTGCATCAAATGTTTTCAGACTTCGGTGAACCCACATATCGTCAAACTTGTTTTAATTACCCAATGTACACTGAATCAGAAAAAGCTGATTTTCCAAATTATTATAACGAGCATTTACAAGTATTTGAAAGTTACTGGCGTAAACAATAGCAAAGAGATTCTATGTCGCCTTTCCATATGTTAATAATTTTTTCAAGTAATTGATATTCTGAGTTTTTAATGCCTATTTGCCAATTATGCCATAAGGATCATAAGCTTAGAAATTCTCATATTGTTCCTGAATTTCTGTATAAGGAGCTGCATAACAATAAGGGGCATCTAGCTGCTATAAATGGTCAAGGCAATAAAGGATACAAACCCCTTCAACAAGGACTCCGCGAATATTTATTTTGCGAATGCTGTGAACAACATTTTAATGAATATTGCGAAAAACCATTTCAGAGTCAGTGGATATACGCTCATCCTAATACACTTCCAGATCCTTGGAGCGTCTCTGAACCCTATTGGATTAAAGTTGACTACAATTCATTTAAGTTATTCCATCTTAGTGTGCTATTTCGAGCTAGCGTCAGTAGTCTGGCCAACTTTTCTGAAGTTTCTCTAGGGCCGCATCAAGATAAATTACGTAAAATGATTCTGAATCGAGATCCTGGCAAATTTTGGCAGTATCCAATATTCGGCGTGGCAGTCATTCATCACAAGACCAAAAAAATTATACATTCAGTCACAATGGCTTACCGAACAAAATATAATGAGCATACTTGTTATAGCCTCATCTATGGTGGAGTTCAATGGTCGACATCTGTTTCATCGCACCGCAACCACGAGTTTGAACGCTGTGCTTTACAAGAAGATGGCAATATGCCTTTTCACGCAATAAGTTGGAATGAACTGGAGGTTTTTCAAACTGCTGCAACAATGCTTCGAAATACACGTTAATAAACTTAGAATCAATGGCTTTCGAGACTCTCTAATTACTTAATTACAAGAGAATCTAAGAATATCTTATGCTCCGGTTGGAATTGGTTGTCGATCGGAGAAACAACATTTAAAGTATAAAGTACCCCAGATTTAAAAAATCCGTCCCAGAA
This sequence comes from uncultured beta proteobacterium, assembly GCA_900696615.1. Lineage (GTDB taxonomy): Bacteria > Pseudomonadota > Gammaproteobacteria > Burkholderiales > Nitrosomonadaceae > Nitrosomonas. The sequence goes on along the minus strand of CAADGS010000028.1, from coordinate 2,772 downwards.
TTACGTAAATACTTTCTTCAATGACTGTCCTCGCTTTGAATTCTCGACCTAACAATTCACCAACGGTCACGTCTTTTTCCAGAAGCAGGGTCGCGTTTAAATTGGCCAGCATGCCGTTTCGTCCATGCGTATAGAAATCATTCAACGGTACTGTGTTCTCCATTCTAGCAAACCCAACAGTGTAAGACGCTCCGCCGTACTGCGATTGGTATTGCTTTAATAGAGTTGTTTTATTGGATACAAAGGAGCGAATCGAACTTTCTTTGGAAAAAAGAGGCTTACTTGGGAAACTAATAGCGAAGCTTCCATCGGCATAATGCATTTGCTCCCATTTTATTATTTCGGCATATAAAGAACTATTATAACTAAACAATATGATCGCTAGAGCGAATAGATAGCACTTTCTATTTCGTGTCTTCATTAGCTAACTATATAGAATAATATCAAAGTAATAAAACGGATGTTTTCCAGTGCCCAGATTTAACCGCCTTGGCGAGCTAGGGAGGACGAAAACCGGAATTACATAATGGCTGATATCCTGAAAGTTTATACGGAATGTTTTATCAGAGATTCAGCGGGTATTCCCAATTCTTGATGTAGTTTCTGGATCATTCTTAATGTTAGTGTACGTTTGCGATTGAGCACTTCATACACGCGGTTACTTTTTCCAATCATCGGCTCAAGGTCTTTGATTGTTAGCCCTTTTTGTTCCATTTCAAATTTAATAGCTTCGACAGGGTCGGGCAGGTCGAGCGGGAAGTGGTTGCGCTCGTATGCTTCGATCAAAGTTACCAGAATATCCAGTTTCTCACCTTCTGGCGTATTAGGTTTGGCCGTCATGAGTGATTCCACTTCTTTCAGCACTACGCGGTAATCAGCATCGGTTTTAATTGATTTGATGTTCATGATTAATTAGCTTTGATGTTTATTGTTTGTTAAATACCGATAAATATTATAATTCAGTATTGGTATTAGTAATTATTGCATGGAGGTGGCTATGCCTGTACAAAAGAATACCAGTGTGACACTGGGAGAGCATTTCGAGAAATTTCTTGCCAATCAAATTGAAACGGGGCGCTATGGTACGACCAGTGAGGCCATACGGGCGGGGTTACGTTTGCTTGAAGAGCGTGAAACCAAATTAGAAATTTTGCGCCAAGCTTTGATTGAAGGCGAACAGAGTGGCTCATCCAACTATTCTTTGCAAAGTATTATGGATGAATTGGAAAGTGAAGATTAGATGGGATCATTTATCCTCACTCAAAAGGCAAGAATTGATATGCGTTTAATTGGACGTTACATATGCAAAGAATTTGGAAAGGCACAGCAAAGAAATTATCTAAGGCAACTTGATCTGGCTTTTCATGATCTCGCTGACGAACCAGAACTAGGTCATTTATGCGATGATATCAGTAATGGGTACCATAAATATGGTGTTGGCAAGCATTTGATTTTTTATCACTATAAAGAAAAAGATCAAATCGAGATTGTGCGCATTCTCCATGGTCGCGTTGATATTGAAATGCATTTATGAGTTGATTTACTTCGATTGAGGAATCCACCGGCCATAAACTTTGATGATCATACTCCAATCTTTGTGTCCCATTTGGCTTGCAACCCATAGGGGATTTTCACCTCGTGAAAGTAGTGTCGATGCAAAAGTGTGGCGGGTCTGGTAGGGATTGCGGTAGTTGATACCGGCTTTTCTCAGTGCTGGAATCCAGACTCATTTGCGGATCGGTTGATCGTTTCTGCACGACTGATTGGTGTACGGATCGTGAAAAACGGTTTCATTTTGTTTTCGGGTGAAAGTTTTTTGATTGAGCAAGGCATCTTTTGCTTGCGATTGTATCGTGGGTCGCCTCGCCTCTGAAAACATCAAAAGCAGCTATTCTTCCCCAGGTGGGTCAATTTTAAATTGTCGTTTTAGATAACTTAGTGGGTCAAAATTCAATTGCCGTTGACACTCTCGGTTTTGTGAAAAACTGTCCATCAAAATGGGGCAACTCCAACTCCAGCGTTCCGGGATCGGATGTACTTGCGCAGAGGAATTTCAATGACGCTAAAAATTAGAGAAGAAGCACCTACCGATGCTCCGTCCATCAAGGCGGTCACGATTGCGGCCTTTCTGCACACCCCCCACACCAGTCATACCGAACAACATATCATCGACGCGCTGCGGCTCGCGGGTGCTTTGACCGTCTCGCTGGTGGCAGAACTCGACGGTATCGTGGTCGGGCACGTTGCGCTGTCTCCGGTTGTCATTTCGGACGGTTCGGCGGGGTGGTACGGCCTCGGCCCGATTTCTGTGCTACCAGCGCATCAGCATTGCGGCGTGGGAACCACCTTGATGTACGCTGCCATCGACGCGCTGCGGCTGCAGGAGGCACAAGGATGCGTGCTGCTTGGTAACCCTTGTTACTACGAGCGGTTCGGCTTCCAATCTTACTCGGGACTCACGCTTGCGGGCGTGCCGCCGGAGTATTTCCAGGCGCTCTTTCTGGGATCGGAGAGACCAAATGGATGCGTTACCTACCACCCGGCATTCGAGGCCACAAGTTGAGAAGTGTTCCCCCGCGTCCTACGGCTTCCCGGAGCCGGGTCGCCTGCGTAATGGCGCTTTCAGTAACGAACAAGGGGACGGAACCTCCTCGTCATCGCTGGAGGGCGCGCGACGGCGCCCGTCTCAGCCTTGCTTGAACACATGCCAGGACTGGAGAAAACGGGCAAAAAAACCAACCGAGAACGGTTGGTTTTTTTGAATTATGGTGG
>CAADGS010000027.1 GCA_900696615.1 uncultured beta proteobacterium | reverse complement strand
TCATACTCGCTATAACCTACAACCGCTAAAGCGAATCCTGCTAATAAAGTCATTAATATAAGAAAAGGTGCTTTTGCAGCAGCTTCAATACGTCTTTTCAGTACGGCTTCAAACCGCATCATCTCTTCTGGGGTAAATAATTCTTCGGGTTTATTCATCTTTGCTGCTCCTTTGTTTATTGATAAGTTCGAAATAGGAAAGGCCTATGGTCTGTAGCTGCTCCTCACTCGGTGCCAGAAGCCGTGTTGCAGCCGCATAGCCATCATTCCGAACGTTTTCTAGTTTTCTGAGCAGTTCAGCGCGTTTTTCGTTGATTCCAGCTTTTTGTTCGATAAATGCTTGATAAAGCGGTGCAAGGGGTGGAAAAATCAGACTTGATACAGCCGCAGCAATGCGATCAATTGCCTGTGGTCTCTTTTGTGTTGGTGATATTTTTTGCATAATTACCTCCTGTTTATAAGTGATTGTTTAATAAAAAGAATGATGTTCTCATCTTTGATTTCATGCGCTTTAATCGATTGATTTTTGTTTGCGATCAAAAGCCCTGCGGGTAATCCTGCGCCAGAACGCTTCTTTGTGATCGGGATCGGGAGCATATTTCCAAACTGGCAATGCTTTGAAATAAGGCTCATTCTTGAGTTTTAGCGCGCGCATTCCCGCCCTGGTGACAATGAGATTGCCGCTATCTGGACTTAAGAATCGTTTGATCTGATCCGCGTCCATGACAGCCACTTCCCGGTAAGTTTTGCGGCCCGAGTAATTGTCTTTCTCGACGTGAGATTTTTTGCCCAAAATCTGCGACAGGTGAGTTGCGGTGTCGTCATGATTTGTGGCCATCCAGAAAACAGCATCGGCTTCACCGGAAAATGTCGCCCATGACTGAGGATAGGATTTTTTCAATAGCTCGATATTTTGTGAGATTCCAAGAAAGATTCCTCCATAACTTCTCAAAACAGCCAGGATGATCTCAAAAATTGAATTAAATCCTTGGCTTGGCAATTCATCTACAATGATCAGGCACTCACCATTTTTATCGCGGAAATATTCGAAGGTATAAGCTATCATGTTCGTGAGGAGGCGACACAGCGGAGCAAGTTCTTCGCGGATGGATAGAACAGGGGCTGTCAGCGAAAATATGACATCCTTACGGGTTTTTAGGTCGCTGAGTGGGAGGCTTGTGCTGCGAAGCACATTACGAACAGCTGGAATGTCCAGCCACTTGGTTTGCTCCAGCAACGTTGAACGGATATTTCCTCCAGTTTCTCCGCTCGCGTTTGCCAGTGCGGCTGCGGCTCCAGCAATGGCGCCATCAAAAGCAGGATTATTAAGCATGGCGCGAAGCAGGAGTTGCTGAGCCTCTTCGGGTGTGGTTTCTTCTTTTCCAGTTTGTGGATCGAAAACACGATAACCATTGACCAGCAAGCTTCGTATGTAGGGCAGGTTGTGCTCGTCTTCCGGATGGTGGCTGATTACATGAAGAATGACACCGACAAGAAAACCGCGTGCGGTATCAGAGAAATACGGTGTTCTGGAACCGCTTGGCGTTATGACCAATGCCTGCGCAATGCGCATGGCCCATAGAACGCCAGCTTGCTTGCCATCACGTTCCATTGCCGTCTTAATGCAGTCAATGCCATTAAAGAAAGCGCTTATTGAATTTGAAATACCGTATGGATCGAGTACAAACAATTTCCGCCAGTCATGTTTAGAAAGGGCATTAGTAACCTGCGCCTTAGGGTCTATGACAAAGGCGCTGTTGCACCACGTGGAAAGTATGGTTATAAGCGCTGTCGTCTTACCAGCACCAGTCATGGCATACATGAAAAGGTGCCGTTCAACTTTAATCCCAACAGGCTGAAGTAACCCAAATCCCCAGGCAAAAGCTCTGCCAAGCAGGATTTGACCGGGTTTATAAAGAAGCGTAAGCGTATGGAGTGCGTTGGAAAACCCGCCCGTAGCGCGATTTCCCATCTGAAAGGTGCGCTCGAACCAGATTCTAAAGTTATTCCAGATGATCATGAGTGATCGCCATGGAAGTCTGGGCCAAAGGCGGTAATAATCTGGATGGTAGATACCAATCTTTCTGGACAATAGTATTAAAACTGTGCGAATAGCAAATAGCGCTAATAAACAAAATCCTACATAAGAAATTAAAATAGAAATGGCTTCTTCATTCGTTAGAAAACCAATTGCATACAATTTATATAAAGCATAAAGCTCGCTTAAGCTCATCGGTAATGACCTCTACTGCTGCCGAAACCGAAGGCTCTTTTTGTGATTTCAAAAAAAATTCTAAGTGTCCATGACCAAATCACAGTTGCGATCATTCCCGACAGGATTGTTTGCAGCGCTGGATCAAGTACATCAATTTGATTTTCGAGAAGGCTGAGCAGAAAGTTCAGCGCAATTTCTCTTGGTTTTAGAAAAATTTCCGCATTGGTCATTCTTGATTTCCTCCGTCATGTCTTTGTGATTTTTGCCTGAAATTGTAGGCCAACGATAAAATGGCTCACCTCGTGACAACCTCGCAAAGTTTCTTGCAAGTCACTTAAAAGAAAGGAGATATAAAAATCTAATGAAGAGAGGCACTTACACCCCTCGGCAGATTGATTTATTGCGCGCTGAAATTTTGGCTGTCTATAACAGAGCAAAAACTGAACTCGGGGAAAAAGCTGTAACCTGGAACACTATCGCTGCATGGATCGAGGAAGCTTATACAAAGCTTACTGATGAGGAACGAAATACCATTGATGATTCTTACAGGGAAATAAAAACCGTAGATTTCGGGGGAAACGATAACTTCCGGAAATTTTGTGTAGGTGACCATAAAGAAATGAGGCCACCGGAAAAACTAATCGCTTTAGATATTTGGTTAACGGAGAAAGATGATCGTTGGTCGTTGTTAACTACTGAAAAACTATGGGGAGTTAATGATTATTCCAAAGTGGCGTCTTGTCTCGAAGGCTTTCTTTTTGAAAATAACTCGGAATGTCCGGCTTTAAATTCTGATAATTTATATGGCGAATACACGGGGAGTTATTGTGGTGGTGAGATAAATCAGAAGCTTTCAGAAATCAGCCTAAAAATTGATAACTCATCAAATCCTCATGTTGCGATTGCTACAGTTTTTACAAAAGGCGATCTGAAAGAAGGTAAGTTGATCGATAGAAAAAGCTATAAATTTACACTTGAACGCGATGACAGTTTATCTGGATGGATTGTAATGTCACCAGAAGACAATTTGATTTGTTATCTGAAAGATATGAAAAGCGGTAGCAACCATATTTATTATCTTATCGCAATCAACGACACTGTTTTTGACGGAGCAAAAGCCAATTGCCTTCTTTTTTTGGATAGACAGATTCCTTCGGAAATTAATGAGAAAGTTATGTCATCAGATTTGTCCGATTATCTGGTTGATTGGGCGAAGAAAAATGAGTGCAACCTGCTGAAATTCATTAGAAATAATTGATATTGTTGACTTGAATATCGTGAATCTGTTAGAGGCTGGAAAGGATTTGAATACAAAAATATGGAATACGCATGCTAAGCAGATAATTGAAGGATCATCTGTTTCATTGGCAACCTTGGTTAAAAAAGGTGGCTCATATCTTATTGAAAGAAGGCCTAGACGAGGCTTTATTTCAATGAATGAGCTCGTAGATGATTTTTCTATATATATGAGAAATCTTGTCAGCGAACTGAAGAATGTACAGTACCAGAAGGGCGAAGAGATTCATAAAGCAATGAAAGATGTTCTTGACGAAACCATCGATTCACTGATCAGGCGGACAAGAGGTTTGGCTGAGAAATATGCTGCCGCTCAAGAGGAAAATGTATCGCCACTAGTACAAAGGGAACAGAAGCTTCTCGATTTGGGGCTCGCCTTTTTTGAAGCTGCTGGATATAACGATGTTCCCTTTGGGGAGGCATATATCGAAGCTGGCTTGCCAGTAAACTTCCAGCATCCTCGCAGTGGAAAAACAGCTTTGCATGAGACTTGTGCGCATGCTGTCCATCCTGATTTTGGCTATATGTTATTAGAAGTTGAAGACTGTGATTTTTTAATACGAGATAAGAGAGGCCGTCTGCCTTATCAAGACGCGTATATGTTTTGTCGCAGTGTTGATTTGGCTGATAAGATTAGGCAAAAAACACTTGAACAAGCAGCCGAGAGAAATATTGAAGTAGATTTTAGTAGCTTTGAGATCAAGATCACTTGATCGTTAGCCAGTTTGGTGCAGGTGTAGTCCATATAGGTTTTAAATCTATGCCAAATGGTAAAAGGGTTTCGTTGATTTCATTCAGTATATTTAAGCAACCTTCCCGAGTTGTCTGAATGAGAGCGTTCATTTCTTCAGATTTGCTTTCTTTTGTGGCTTGATAGCGATTGGCAATATTTCTAAAAAATTTTGGACGCGGAGCCACATCATATTCCTTTCCCCAATTGTTTCTTAGAGTATCCGAATAAAAGCTTCGATTAATTGCCATAGGATGGTTTTTATCGCTGTAATTACCAGAGACAAGCTCGATTTGTAAGAAAAAATTCACAGCATTCTGTTGCCAGTATGTTCCAATTATTTTTGCGGGCTCGATTAAGCAATTCAGCGCGAATGTATCTGCTTCCATTTCCTGGTGCTGGAGGATCGATAAATTTTCTTCAAGAGCGAGCGGATAGTGAATTGGTCGAATATTGTTTGAGAATTCTAGGTGTTTGAGTTTGTGATGCCCTAATTCATGAAGCAGTGTAAATAGCAGCGCACCATTTATGGCTAATTTACTTTCTTCAAACATCTGAGGAGTGGCTAATGCGTAAATATTTGGAAGCGGTTTGCAAAATCGGTAAAAATGAAGTTGCAATAAAAATATTGCATTAGTTAACAAATTGCTGGCAGGCATATCTTTTCTATATTTAAACAGATAATAGCTATTTATCTCCTGAGGTAATATCGATTGCAGGTGAGCTGCAAAAATTGCATTTGCAACAAGATCAATGAAACCGCTTGCAATCACGATGATTGGTTTTTTTCCAGATGCTTCCGCATAAGCCATGCATAAAGGCAATGGAAGAACGTATATTTCACATTGCGATAGTGCCAGTCTTTTTTCCTGCCTGACAAAATCGAGCGGCTCCCTAAGATGCATAGCCAATAGCTTTGCTTCTTGGGAATTCGTTTTCAGGGTCATCCGCTTTAATTTAATCAGCTTGATATATTGCTCAATTATCTCATCCTGGATGCTGAATGGTGCGATGGGGCGTCCATTCTTGACGCCGTGAATGAGTTGCTCAGTTGACAATATGCCCATAAAAAGAGTGATGGACTTTAAT
>CAADGS010000026.1 GCA_900696615.1 uncultured beta proteobacterium | reverse complement strand
GCAGCACCGAAAATCAAATTTAACCATTTTGCGGAATACAAGATAAGACCTTGGATTATTCCTGCAGGCCTTGCAATCCATGTAGTTAGCCCGCCAACTGAATCCATTACTGTACTTGATCCTGGGATTATGTTTGCAGGTGGTTTCGAATATAACGTTTGGCGAGATTTCTTTATCGGTGTGGATGCCCGTTATCAGTTACTTGCCGGTTCTTTAGATGGTACGAAATTTAGCGGTATGACAGCGGGTGGTTATATCGGTATAGGTTTTTAGTAATCTAGGTACTCGAAAAATTTGAATTAGATTACATATAAAATTAAATTTTTCTTTCAGTTCGTAGCGGAAGAGTGTGCGTACGAAGCCTTTACACCTCACTTTTTAGTGAGGTGTTTTTTTGTCTTCATTCCGGCACCCTGCCAACAGTCCTGTGACAGAACTGCTAACTAAACCGTACTTATGGATGCCTAGCGATTTGCTAATAGTTATAAATCATTTCAGAAACACAAAATCAAGCAGGTAGCATTGATTCATATTAAAATCGCGCTTTTCTTGAATTCGAGTCAATAACCCATGCATCCAATGTTAACCATCGCGGTAAAAGCCGCACGCCGTGCCGGCAGCATTATTAATCGCGCATCGCACAATCTGGACTTGCTCAATGTATCGAAGAAAGCGCACAGCGATTATGTTAGTGAGGTGGATGGCGCGGCTGAAGAAGCCATTATTAAGGTACTGGTTGCAGCCTACCCTGATCATGCCATCCTGGCGGAAGAAAGTGGCAGCCGCGGCAATCAAAACAAATCTGGCTATCAATGGATTATCGATCCGCTCGATGGGACGACCAATTTTCTGCATGGCTTTCCTAAATATTCGGTTTCCATTGCAGTGAAATATAAAGGTGTATTGACTCATGCCGTGGTTTACGATCCCAATAATAATGATTTGTTTACAGCAAGCCGGGGTAGCGGTGCCTATTTGAACGATCACCGTATCCGTGTCAGTAAGCGCTCACGGTTTGAGGATTGTTTGATTGGCACGGGATTGCCATTCCGCGATTTGACCCATATCGATGCCTACTTCGCCATGCTCAGAGATATTGTGCCGCGTATAGCCGGCATTCGCCGTCCGGGCTCCGCAGCTTTAGATCTGGCATACGTGGCAGCGGGACGATACGATGGTTTTTGGGAAATTGGCTTAGCACCGTGGGATATGGCCGCCGGCTGCTTATTGATTACTGAAGCGGGTGGATTGGTTGGCGATTTGCAAGGCAATGAAACATATATGCAGAGTGGTCATATTGTGGCAGGGAACCCCAAGGTATTTGCAACCATACTGCAAGTGATTGCGCCGCATTTGACACCGCAACTGATCGAAATAGAGCGGGCTGCAACATCCCTCAAATAGCATCAACAAATTTATAGAGATTTATTCTTTGTCTGTTTCAGGTTCTATCAATGGTAAATTCTGATTGTTTTCACCAGAATCAAGTAAAGATTTCATTTCTTCCAGAGGTGGCAATTCTTCCAAAGACCGTAACTTTAAATCGTCCAGAAATTTTGATGTGGTAGCAAACAATGCAGGCTTTCCCGCTACATTTCTGTGTCCTACTGCTTCAATCCATCCACGCGCTGAAAGTGACTTCAATACCGTGCTGGCAACGCTGACTCCGCGGATTTCCTCAATATCACCTCTGGTTACCGGTTGGCGATAAGCAATGATAGCGAGTGTCTCCAGAACGGCGCGCGAATAGCGCGGCGCTTTCGGTGGTGTCAGCCGGTCCAGATAGGGTTGCATATCAGGTCTGGTTTGAAAACGCCAACCACTGGCTACCGAAATCAATTCAATACCGCTATCCGCCCACTTCTCACGAATTCCATACAACAGTTTGGATAACACTGCCGTACTCAATTCATGATTGAACAACTTCTTTAATTCACTGATAGGCAAAGGTTCTTGCGTTGTCAACAACGCCACTTCAAGAATCTGCGCGATCTTATCAGGGGTTAGTGATTCCAGTGTTTCAAGCTCGTTGCGCGGTATCGATCGAACGGACATAAATTATTCTGGAATCATGGTCTTGAGAAATTTCCAATAACAATTCCTTAGCCAATTCAAGAATTGCCAGGAAAGTAACAACTACTTCTGCAGCGGTCGCTTGAGGACTAAACAAGTCGTAGAATTGCAGTTGCTTGCATTCGCGCAAATCACGCAGCACTTGGCTCATATAAGCGCGTACAGAAAGTGCTTCGCGTTTGATTTGGTGGTGACGGTTAACTTTTGCACGCGCCAAGATTGACAACCAAGCCTGGCTTAAATCCTCAATACTGACTCCCGGTAATTGGGCAACCGCTTCTTGTTTGATCAGTACTTGCACGATGGTAAAATCACGTTCTGCTTGTGGCAATTCGTTTAAGCGCGCTGCAGCTGTTTTCATTTGTTCATATTCAAGTAAGCGCTGCACCAGTTCAGCGCGCGGATCGTGTTCTTCTTCCGTTTCCGTTTTTGGATTAGGCAGCAGCATGCGCGATTTGATTTCAATCAATAGCGCAGTCATGAGCAAATATTCCGCAGCCAACTCCAATTGTTCTATGCGCATCATGTCCACATAAGCCATATATTGCTGAGTAAGTTCGGCCATGGGAATATCCAGAATATTGAGATTATGCTTGCGAATCAAATAAAGCAGAAGATCGAGTGGCCCCTGAAAAGTATCCAAAAAAACTTCCAGTGCATCCGGTGGAATATATAAATCCTGCGGAATCTCCATTAAAGGTTCGCCGCAAATTCTGGCAACTGGTTGTATAGCCTGAGAATCAACGACTGAATTCACTGCGCGCAATTCATTGAAATGGTATATACGGTTGAATCAATTGATATGACTCAATTCAGGAATAATTGAGTCCCATTGCTTCACGAATATCGCGCATGGTATCTTCCGCCAGTTTATTGGCTTTCTCACAACCATCCGCGATGATGTTACGTACCAAGGTCGGGTCTTCTTCGTATTTCTTGATGCGCTCAATCATCGGCGCTTGTTCGGCAAGAATTGCATCAATGACGGGTGCTTTGCATTCCAAGCAGCCAATCGCTGCAGTCGTACAACCCGACTGCACCCAGTCACAGGTTTGGGTATCGGAATAAACGACATGGAATTGCCATACCGGACATTTGGCGGGATCACCAGGATCGCTGCGCCGAACTCGTGCTGGATCGGTGGGCATGGTACGGATTTTCTTGCGAATGCTTTCCGGATCTTCCCTTAAGCTAATGGTATTGTTATAGGATTTCGACATTTTCTGACCATCGAGCCCGGGCATTTTGGAGGCTTCAGTCAACAGCGCTTCGGGTTCGATGAGAATCATCTTGCCACCACCCTCGAGGTAGCCGAACAACCGTTCGCGGTCGCCTAAACTAAGATTTTGTTGCTCATTCAATAGCGATTTGGCCTCTTCCAGCGCATTGTCATCGCCTTGCTCCTGATACAAAGTACGCAGTTCAGCATACAGTTTGGATTTTTTTGAACCCAGCTTTTTGATGGCTAACTCCGCTTTTTCTTCAAAACCTGGTTCTTTGCCATAAATATGATTGAAGCGACGGCAAATTTCGCGCGTAAATTCGACATGCGGCGCTTGATCTTCACCAACCGGAACGAGATTAGCGCGATAAATTAGAATATCCGCGCTTTGCAACAATGGGTAACCCAGAAAACCATAGGTACTCAGATCTTTTTCGGACAACTTCTCCTGTTGGTCTTTATAGGTAGGCACACGCTCCAGCCAGCCGAGCGGCGTCATCATTGAAAGTAATAAATATAGTTCGGCATGCGCAGGGACTTTGGATTGAATGAACAAAATGGCTTGCGATGGGTCCACGCCAGCAGCTAACCAGTCAATCACCATATCCCAGGCATTCTGTTCAATAATTTCCGGTGTATCGTAATGAGTTGTTAAGGCATGCCAATCGGCGACAAAAAACAGGCATTCATATTGTTGCTGTAACTTTATCCAATTTTTTAATACGCCATGATAGTGACCCAAATGCAAACTCCCTGTGGGGCGCATACCTGATAAAACGCGATCAGCAAACATGTTGATATCCTAAATTAAGCATGGTTAAACGTATAATCCGAAAATTGACACAATAATTACTTTTGCCCATACGATCGCTGGCCCGACCACTGCACTTAACACACCGCTAAACAACAACACCAGCAAAATCATGAAGCCGTAAGGCTCGATGCGGGAAAACTGGTAAGCCAAACGATAGGGAAGTAGACTCACAGCCATACGGCCACCGTCCAATGGCGGAAGTGGCAGCAGATTGAGCACCATCAAGACAACATTTATTTCGATACCCGCGATACCCATCAGCGCCAATGGCTTGGCAAAAAAGCTCTGGGGTGCCGCGATGGCCAGTTTGATCATTAATGCCCAAAAAAAAGCCATAGCCAGATTAGCGGCTGGTCCGGCAGCAGCCACCCATAGCATGTCACGCTTGGGATGACGCAAATTGGAGAAATTGACTGGTACCGGTTTTGCCCACCCAAATAAAAATCCGGCACCAACAGTCAATTTACTAAGTATAAATAGTGACAGCGGCACTGCAATTGTGCCGACAGGATCGATATGGCGCATCGGATTGAGGCTGATGCGTCCTTCATTGTATGCAGTGAAGTCGCCGAAATGCCTGGCAATATAACCATGTGCCGCTTCGTGCATCGTGATGGCAAAAATAACCGGCAGTGCATAAATTGCGATACCTTGAATTATTTCATTCATAGTTAATTCCAAAAGGTTCAAGGCTGCCTTTGCCTGATCTGATCAATTCGGGCGTATCGGTGGTCAAATCAATTACGGTGGTCATCTCTATTCCACAAGAACCGGCATCCATCACCAATTCCACTTGGTGTTCCAGGCGTTCTCGGATTGCTTCGGCATCGTTTAATGGATATTCGTCACCCGGTAATAACAATGTTGAGCTTAGCAACGGCTCATCCAGTTCTTCCAGCAATGCCAGTACGACAGGATGATCCGGAATGCGCAAGCCAATGGTGTTGCGTTTGGGATGCTGCATGCGGCGCGGTACTTCCCGCGTTGCCTGCAAAATAAACGTATAACTACCGGGTGTGGTGGCTTTCAGTAATCGGTATTGACTGTTATCTACTTTGGCATAAGTGGAAATCTCCGCCAAATTGCGGCAAACCAGTGTGAAATGATGGCGATCATCCACTTGACGGATGGTGCGAATGCGAGTCATAGCAGATTTATCACCTAAATGACAGCCTAAAGCATAACAGGAATCCGTAGGATAAACGATGACTCCACCATTGCGAACTATTGTCACGGCCTGTTTAATCAAGCGTAAATGCGGTGTATCTGTATGAATTGAAAAAAATTGAGCCACTACAGAAAGATATCAGGATTATAGTTGAATAGTATACCTGCCAAATGATACAAATGATTCGTCATGCACTGTTTTCCCAATCATGCCAGATAGGTTGGCATCCTAGCGGAAGCTCGGGCAGTTGCCCGAGATCATAATAACTCTCGCCAGGGCCATGAAAATCTGAACCGCAAGAAACCATCAACCCCCTATTTTTTGCATGCTCTGCAAATTGTTTGGTTTGTTCCGCGGTGTGACTGGCAGTTATAACTTCAATGGCCGATCCGCCCAATGCGCTGAATTCGTTTAGTAAATCGCTGAGAACATTTTTGCCTAAATTATAACGACCTGGATGCGCGATCACTGCCCGACCGCCACTGCCGCGAATCCAATTTACTGCATCGCTAAGCGCCGCCCATTCGTGTGGTGTATAGCCGGGTTTACCTTTAATGAGATATTTTTTAAAAACCGATTTTACGTTCTTAGCATAGCCTTTCTCAACCAGGAAGCGCGCAAAATGCGTACGTCCAATCAAACGCCGTTCGCCCACATGAGCATAAGCGCCTTCCAGGCTGCCATGAATACCTATTTTTGCCAATTCCGTCGCAATATTTTCAGCCCGCTGCGCACGTCCCGCGCGAACAGCAGCCAATCCTTCGATCAATGGTTTATACTCAGGGTCGATATCCAATCCGACAATATGCAGTGTGCGGCCGCGCCAACTCACGGATATTTCCACGCCACTAACGAATGTGATATTTTTGGCTTTTGCTGTTTCCCGTGCTGCTGCAAGCCCTGCAATATCGTCATGGTCAGTTAAGGCTAGCGTTCTGACTCCTCGAGAAGCTGCACGCTCGACCAATTGCTCGGGTGTTAACAGACCATCTGAAATAGTGGAATGACAATGTAAATCAATATTGAGCATGAAGCAGATTATATGCGCAAAGCGGGCACGCATCATAACAAATAACACAGTTTTAGAGAAATTATTGTGCTGGATAATTAGAGGGATAGCACAATTAATGTATAAATGAATTGTTTTATAAGGAATTACAATGACCCACCGACTGACCATACGTGACCATCTGTGCGCTGCGCCACACCGCAGCTTGTTTCTGGCGGGTGCGCTGCAAGGCGTGCTGACCATATTATGGTGGATTCTTGATTTGACCGGACGCTATGGCATTGCCGGATCGATTACTACTTGGAGTATTGCTCCGACTTGGGCGCATGCATTTCTGATGGTCTATGGTTTTTTTCCGTTTTTTATTTTCGGCTTTCTGTTTACCACTTACCCAAATTGGATGAATGGAGAAAAAGTAAAGCCGCGCGAGTATATATCTACCTGCGCACTGATGGCGGCTGGTGTAGTATTTTTTTATGTCGGAATACTGACACACAAATCGATCAGTATCCTTGGCACGGAACTGATACTGATCGGATGGAGCATAGCGGTTTATGTACTGTTTCGCATCCTCTTGACAACTCCCACGCAAGACAAGCGCCATGCCCGGGTAACCAGCGTAGCGCTACTTATGGGCTGGCTGGGTGTGGCAGCTTATTTGCTCTGGCTGGTAACCGAAAGCCAGGTTATGCTTAACTTTGCGCGTCATGCCGGAATGTGGTTCTTTTTACTGCCAATCGTACTAACCGTTTCTCACCGCATGATTCCGTTTTTCTCCAGTCGTGTGCTCGATAATTACGAAATGGTGCGCCCATTCTGGATGCTGTGGTTGATGCTTGCCTGTATCGCTGCGCATGGTAGCTTGCAATGGCTTGAATTACCAACATATTTATGGATTGTAGATTTCCCGCTTGCTGGTTGTGCCGCCTATTTATCTTACCGTTGGGGCTTGCCGCGCAGCCTGCACGTAAGCTTATTGGCCGTATTGCATATCTCATTTGCTTGGTTCGGTGTGGCAATGGCCCTATATGCCTTGCAAAGCCTTATTTATTTTACATCCGGCAACCTGCTATTAGGGCTGGCGCCCTTACATGCAATCGGCATCGGCTTTTTCTCTGGCATGATTCTCGCAATGGCTTCGCGCGTCACGCTGGGTCATTCCGGGCGACCACTGGAACTGGATCGCTTCACCTGGTTGCTATTCTTGGGTTTCCAGGCGACTGCAATAATAAGAATACTGGCAGATGCCATGCCGACAATCGCACCGATACTTTATGTATTGGCCGCACTCGTTTGGTTGATTTGCTTTGGATTATGGGCTGCCAAATTCGCACCGATTTATTGGCGCGCAAGGATTGATGGAAAATCCGGATAAAGTGATTAAAGGAAATTTATTAAAAAAGATTTGACCTGACTCATTTGTCAGGTCCATAAAGAAACCGGATCATATATATGGGTAGTTGATTTTACTAATAAGCATCGTGTGCGTGATTACATCTTGAAAAATTAAACAAGTGAAATTAGAAATGCAATAAATAGAAGGATTACGACCAAAATAGAGATAAAACCCATCCATTCTTGGGATGTACCCTGCGGGCTATTTTTTAACTTATCTAAAGTTGCAGGAAATAAGATGACAATAAACATTATTAACGCTAACGCAGAGACAATTTGCATCCAATTTAAATCATTCATTTCAATTTACTCGAAAAAAACCCCGGTCTAGCCGGGGGTTTTTGATAAATATTATCAAGGTCAAGAGACTAAGGGTTAATCGTCATTACCCATAATGCCCAGAATTTGCAGTAGGCTAATAAAGATATTAAAAATTGTCATATATAAACCAATTGTTGCTAAAACATAATTGGTTTCACCGCCATGAATAATGCGGCTGGTGTCATATAAAATGAAACCGCTCATGATCATAATGACCACAGCTGATATGGCTAATGACATCGCAGGGATGGCAAGAAAAATATTTGCAATCGCTGCAAGTAAGACCAATAAAAAGCCTACCATCAAGAATCCACCGAGGAAACTGAAATCCTTGCGTGTAGCGAGTGCATAGGCCGATAGACCCAAAAATATTACCCCCGTGCCAGCAAGCGATAAGGTAATAATATTTCCACCATTAGGTAACGATGCGTACATGGTCAAAATTGGTCCTAGCCCGAAACCCAGCATGCCCGTTATCAAAAAAACAATTCCGATTCCTGCCGTTGAATGAGCAAAGCGCGGTAATACAAACATGGCAATTACCATACCACCGATAACAGATATTAAATAAGTCATTGGTGGCATATTCATAAACATTGAAAGTGCAGCCGTAAAACCACTAAATAGCAATGTTAAGGATAAGAGCATGTATGTATTGCGTAAAATTTTATTCGTTGCCAACACAGAAGATGATTTCTGTGCGATCGTTGTGTAATTTTGATTCATTTTAAAATAACCTCCACTCTATAAAAATTGAATATCGAAATTCAAACACCCAGTAAGACTAAAGTATTTTATCAATAGTTCAAACAACAATTATTCACATTTGCTTTCTCAAGAATAGCACACAATTTAAAAAAGTAACTATTGATATACCGTTAACTAATTGGAACGAAAACACCTGATGTTTTCAAATGATAACTGAGGATCGCCATATTATCCTTCAGAAACTTCTGCCAAAGTAAAATTGTAAACCAGAAAATATCCCCCTCGCTCAACTAAGGTAATATTAAAACTAACAGGCCCTACATCAAAGTTAGCAATCCCCGAATAGTTGATTCGCTTTTCCCCTATGAAAGAGAACGCACTGACTGTGCGCGAAAAATTTATTTCTTGGATAGATCGAAACCTCCCAAAACCACGGTAAAGATTCAATAACTTATCCAACTGCTCATCATTGACTGCCTGAACTGCTTCAGGTGTTAAATGGATGAGCAAGGCCTGTTTTTCCCAGCCAGAAATCTCAGTCAGTATTTGAGCAACTGCAGGTTCTGCACTTTTATTGTAAAAATCTTTTTCACGACCGGTATAAAAAAATAACATGATGACTAAAGTCAACATGATTGCAATGATGATACGTAATGTCTGAACTTGCATAATTAGCTGTATTGATTAACTATTGCAATCTTCTCCCCAAAGATCACGTCCTTTTTCATTTCTAGGCATTCTAATACCAAAATGCTGGTAAGTTATAGCAGTTGCAACGCGCCCCCTGGAAGTGCGCTGAAGAAATCCTTGCTGAATCAGATAGGGTTCCAGCACATCTTCAATCGTATCGCGCTCCTCGCTGATTGCCGCCGCAAGATTATCAATTCCTACAGGGCCACCATTAAATTTTTCTAATATAGCCAGCAGTAGTTTTCTGTCCATAATATCCAACCCTATCGAATCTACATCTAGCATTTGTAGTGCAGCATCAGCTATTCCAGACGTAACATGGCCATCCGCCTTTACTTCTGCGAAATCGCGTACACGGCGTAATAAGCGATTAACAATCCGGGGAGTTCCGCGTGAACGACGTGCAATTTCAAATGCTCCATCGGTTGATATCTTTACATTTAATAAGTTAGCAGAACGAATAACGATTTTGCTCAATTCTTCAGGTGTATAAAACTCTAATCGGGAAACTATCCCAAAACGATCGCGTAATGGATTAGTGAGCATTCCTGCTCGTGTAGTCGCACCAACTAAAGTAAACGGTGGCAAATCCAATTTTACTGATCGCGCAGCTGGACCCTCGCCAATCATAATATCCAATTGATAGTCTTCCAATGCGGGATAGAGAATCTCTTCCACTACTGGTGATAAACGATGAATCTCATCGATAAAGAGAACATCATTAGGTTCCAAGTTAGTCAGCAGTGCAGCAAGATCTCCGGGGCGCTCTAAAACTGGACCGGAAGTCTGTCGCAAATTGACCCCCATCTCTCTGGCAATAATATGTGCTAAAGTTGTTTTTCCTAGCCCTGGCGGACCAAATAACAAAACATGATCTAATGCTTCATGGCGTTTTCTAGCTGCAGTAATAAACACTTGCAATTGCCCGCGAATCTTTTCTTGACCCACATAGTCTTCAAGTTGCTTGGGACGTAAGGCACGCTCCAGCAGTTCTTCCTGGGAAGATGACATGGCACTTACTAGACGGTCAGTCTTAATCATTCAGCCACCCGAATTGTGTTACTTTTCTTTTGATAATAATTGCAGCGCTTGGCGTATACCATCAGATAATGTGGCATCTTTAGAAATTTGCTTAATGGCCCAGGTCGCTTCCCGGTCATTATAGCCCAGTGATACCAGCGCATTCAGGATATCGTTACCCTTGTCCAGAGTGTGCGGTGCCTCACCCAGATCAATTGCTGTAATACTTAATTTATCACGCAACTCCAACAACAAGCGTTCAGCTGTTTTTTTCCCAATACCAGGCACCTTAGTAAGCCGTACACTATCTTGTGTTGCCACAGCCTGATGTAAATCTGAAATGCTGAGTCCTGAAAGAAGCGACAATGCAGTTCTCGCACCGATACCCGAAATTTTTACTAATTGCCGAAAAACCCGACGTTCAGATTCGCTGGCAAAGCCAAACAGCAAGTGCATATCCTCACGAATCATCAGATGGGTATACAATGTAGCTTCTGCTCCAACGGCTGGAAGGTCATAAAAAGTGCTCATTGGCACATCTACTTCATACCCCACTCCCTGAACATCAATTAGAATTTGTGGGGGATGTTTCTCAAGCAATATTCCAGTTAATCGCCCGATCATATCAAACGCCCTCGTTTCATGCGATATCCTGCTAATGCGTGCTTTCCCAGTCCAAACCCACCATGCGCATGACATATCGCACAAGCAAGCGCATCTGCCGCATCAGCAGTTGGGCAGCTTTCCAGCTTTAAGATGCGCATGACCATTTGTTGAACTTGATCTTTATTGGCGTGGCCGTTACCAACAACTGCTTGTTTTATTTGTAACGCCGTATATTCGGCCACATTTAAGTTATGCAATACCGTAGCACAAATCGCTGCACCGCGCGCCTGTCCCAACAGTAACGCTGACTTGGGATTAATATTAACGAAAACTTGCTCGATTGCGGCAAATTGAGGACGATGCTCTGTAATAACTTTGCTTAAATTATCCAGAATCAACTTAAGACGAATAGGTAAGTCACCTTCAGATGATTTAATACAACCACTGCTAACATAAACCAAATTGCCGCCAGCTTTATCAATCACACCAAAACCGGTAACCCTTAATCCGGGATCTATACCGAGAATACGGATTTCTTCACCTATTAATGTGGCAATTATTCATCTAATAATGCTGTTGTATATACATCTTGGACATCATCCAGTCCTTCCAAAGCATCTAGTAATTTCTGCATCTTAATTGCATCATCACCGGTTAGCAATATTTCACTACTTGGTTTCATGGTAACTTCAGCAAGATCCGCCTTAAAACCTGCTTTCTCCAATGCCTCTCTAACTGCAATGAATACATGCGGTGCAGTAATGACTTCAATACTACCGTCATCATTACTCACTACGTCATCAGCCCCCCCCTCTAGCGCAATGTCCATTAATTCTTCTTCATTGATTCCGGGAGCAAAAATCAACTGACCGCAGTGCTTGAATAAGAAACTGACAGAACCATCCGTACCTAAATTACCTCCATACTTGGTAAAAGCATGACGCACATCAGCAACCGTACGAACACGATTGTCGGTCATGCAATCAACCATTACTGCAGCGCCACCAATTCCATAACCTTCATAGCGTATTTCTTCATAATTTACACCTTCCAGTTCTCCACTACCTCGCTTGATAGCACGTTCTATATTATCTTTAGGCATATTTTGATCATATGCCTTATCAATTGCTAAACGCAAACGGGGATTGGTATTGGCATCTCCTCCCCCCATTCGGGCAGCGACTGTTATTTCCTTGATCAGTCGCGTAAAAACCTTCCCTCGCTTAGCATCTTGCGCAGCCTTTTTATGCTTAATATTCGCCCATTTACTATGTCCTGCCATGATCACCCATACCTTATACCAAAGTAGGTTTATGTTATCACCCGATAGACAGTGAATAAAGTACCTTGTCAAACACTATAAAAAATAATCGCGCTAACAAGCTTGACTACAATCATCAGTTTTTGTTTTTATCAAAGGCTCTTATTCAACAGTTACAGCTTTTGCCAGATTTCTGGGTTTATCGACATCTGTACCGCGCTCAAGAGCAACATAGTAAGCTAATAATTGCAATGGAATCGTATGTAAAATCGGACTAAGCAATCCAGTATGTTCCGCCAAACGAATAACGTGCAAATTCTTGCTTTCTGTTATATGAGCATCCGCATCGGCAAAAACATATAATTCCCCGCCGCGAGCATGCACCTCTTGTAGATTTGATTTCAGTTTACCTAATAACTGATCGTTGGGAGCAATCGCAACAATAGGCATTTCGTTATCGACTAATGCCAAGGGACCATGCTTTAACTCCCCAGCGGCATAGGCTTCAGCGTGAATATAAGATATCTCTTTAAGCTTTAATGCACCTTCCAAAGCAATCGGATAATGAACGCCACGCCCCAGAAATAAGGTATGACGTTTTTTTGCAAAACTTTTTGCCCAAATTTTAACCTGAGATTCAACTTGTAGCGCTAATTGAAGTGCTACCGGCAAATGACGCAGCGCTACAATCATCTCACGCTCCTCATCATTCGATAACTGATGACGTATTTTTGCTAATGTTATCGTCAACAATAAAAGTGCCGCCAATTGTGTAGTGAATGCTTTAGTGGACGCCACCCCGATTTCCGGGCCAGCGCGAGTCAGAAAACGCAAATTGGTCTGCCGTATTAATGCGCTTTCAGGTACATTACAAATAGCAAGGTTATGCTTATGGCCTAATTTCTTTGCATGATTCAGAGCTGCCAATGTATCAGCAGTTTCTCCCGACTGAGAAATACCGACCACCAAGGTATTTGGATCATTAACTGAACTGCGATACCGATACTCACTGGCAATCTCAACATTACAAGGTATTTTTGCAACAGATTCAATCCAGTATCGTGCTACCAATCCAGCATGATAGCTTGTCCCACATGCCACAATCAGAATACTCTTTATTTCAGAAAATATATTCTCCGCTTCACTACCAAAGAGATTAGGTGAAATGGACTGCGCATTAAATACCATCTCTAATGTATTAGCTACAGCACTAGGCTGCTCAAATATTTCCTTTTGCATAAAATGTGTATAGGGACCCAACTCAATTGCATCATTCGATAAATTACTTTCATGTATCGTGCGTTCAACTACATCCCCTAACTGATTACGCAAGCAGTTAACAATCCGATAGTTATGGCTGTGCAATTCAGCAACATCACCTTCCTCTAAATAAATGATGTCCCGAGTTGCTTGCAATAAGGCAGATGAATCGGAAGCCACGAAGTTGCCATCTTTTCCAATTCCAATTAATAAAGGCGCGCCATTTCGCGCAACAACAATATGATCGGGATGCGCTTCTTCCATAACCGCAATCGCATAAGCTCCTTGCAATTCCGTAATAGATAAACAAACCGCTTTAAATAAGTCCTTTTCCTTCTCCAACTTAGAAGCTATGAGATGTGCGATTACTTCAGTGTCGGTATCGGAAGTAAACTCGAATCCTTTTCTCCTCAAATCGGTGCGAATTGCTTCGTGATTTTCTATAATGCCGTTATGTACAACTGCTATTCGCGATC
The DNA here is from genome assembly GCA_900696615.1 of uncultured beta proteobacterium. Lineage (GTDB taxonomy): Bacteria > Pseudomonadota > Gammaproteobacteria > Burkholderiales > Nitrosomonadaceae > Nitrosomonas. Next base: position 498 of record CAADGS010000026.1, on the reverse strand, counting down.
TTTCACCTGAGAGATGGGGATGCGCGTTGCGTTCAGAAGGTTCACCATGTGTGGCCCAACGCGTATGGGCAATTCCCGCTAATCCATATGCCTTTTGCTGAGCTACTAATTTACCCAGCGCTGACACGCGGCCAGTAGTCCGTATTCGATGCAATCCATCATTAACCACCACCAGCCCTGCAGAGTCGTATCCTCTATATTCTAGACGTGATAAGCCTTTCAGCAACACAGGAACTATATCTACGTTCGCTATTGCTCCAATTATTCCGCACATTTTGAATTTTTCCTTTATCAATACAAAGAAAACATCGGAGATTAAGATTTTGTCTTAGTCGGGCGCTGCCATTCAGAATAACTCACCTGCCTTGTTCTCGACAAGGTAAGAGCGCCTTCAGGTGTGTCTTTTGTAATAGTTGAGCCAGCACCAATTGTTGAACCTTTTGAAATTTTAACTGGCGCAATAAGCTGAGTGTCCGATCCAATAAATACATCATCTTC
>CAADGS010000025.1 GCA_900696615.1 uncultured beta proteobacterium | reverse complement strand
TCAAAGCTCGATAAAACATACTTATTATGACAAATTAGTCATTTTTGCCAATCTTGGTTAGGATTCAATCAATGGGATAGAATGCTATCCAATTCATAATCTTTGAATCCGATGCCAACTTAAATGTAGCACCGTAGACTTTATTTTCTCAAACAAATAAGCAATTCCTTCGCTTTTTCTATTATCAGAGGTAGTATTATGCGTTATCGTTTGCCATTTTTTATCGTTGTCGTTGCATCGATTATTTCCGCTTGTAGTGCCGTTCCCAGTAAGCAGCCGTTACCTTCCAAGAAACCTGAGCGGCCAGCGGGTGCTTTACCGCAAAGTGTAAAACCCAAATATAACCTGACCGGTTATCCGATAAACACGCAGCAAGGTTATATCGACGGCTGTGAAACCGCTAAAAGAACCAGTTGGGCCTTCAAAGACCTTAATCGTTATGATAGAGATAATTTATACCGCATGGGATGGGATGATGGTTTTGCCATGTGCAAGGAAAAGAAATAACTATATTTATATTTGTTAATCAGTATGATACGGTTTTTTTTATATCTGGAATTAAGCGTTTTGCTGATTGCGCAATCTGCGCTGACTTTTGCGCACGAATTACCGTCTACCGTCAAACAAAAACTGCAAAAGCTTGCGATACCAGAATCTGCGATTGGTATATATGTTCAGGAAATTGATGCAAGTCAGCCAATGATAGCAATTAATGCGGATACTGCGATGAATCCCGCGTCGGTGATGAAATTGCTTACGACATACGCTGGATTGGAATTATTGGGTCCCGCCTTTACATGGCCGACGATAGTGTATGCCAACGGTAAATTAATTGATGGGGTATTGCATGGTGACTTGATCATTAAAGGTTACGGAGACCCCAAACTTGATTTGGAAAATTTTTGGTTATTGATTCGCCGCTTACGGCAAACCGGGTTAGACGAAATCAAAGGCAATCTCATTTTGGATCATAGTCACTACGATATTCCGCGTGGAGATCCCGGAGAATTCGATGGTCAACCCTATCGGACTTATAACACATTGCCGGAAGCACTGTTAGTCAATTACCGGGCTTCTACGATTTTCTTGTTTCCACAGCCGGAAAAGGATGCTATTCGCGTTGTCGTCGATCCGCTGTCAGAATCGTTACAAATACAAAATAACTTAAGATTAACGCATGGGATATGCGGCGATTGGCAGAACTTATTGTCGATTGAAGCATTTGCGGACAAAAATAGCGATAAGCAGTTTACGATAGCGTTGAACGGAAGTTTTTCCAAACAATGTGGAAAGCAATCGTTCATGTTGAGCCTGCACGATAGCGCGAGCTATACACGCGATTTATTTAAGCTTTTATGGAAACAACAAGAAGGTTTGTTTCATGGTGATGTGATTGTGGGCGTTGTCCCGCCAGGTCTGGTGCCGCTAAAAACTTATTACTCTCCGCCTTTGGCGGATATCGTTCGGGGTATTAATAAATATAGTAACAATATTGCTGCCCGGCAATTATATTTGACACTCGGCACAAGAAGTCACGCGGATAACAATAGTTTTCCTGCTACGCTAGCCAAATCCGATGCCGCAGTGCGCCAATGGATTGCATCCAAGAAATTGAATTTTAATGAATTGATCATAGAGAATGGTTCCGGTTTATCACGCAAGGAACAAATCAGCGCGCGGCATATGGGACAGTTATTGCTAGCCGCTTTTAACAGTGCGGTAATGCCAGAATTTATCTCATCGTTACCGATTGCAGCGGTGGACGGGACTTTAAAAAATCGTTTTATCGATTCGCCGGTTAAAGGCCTGGCACATATGAAAACCGGTGCATTGAACAATGTGCGAGCCTTGGCGGGTTATTTACTGGATCATAAAGGACGGCGCACAGTGATCGTTTTTTTTGTTAATCACGACAAAGCAGGGCAATCGCGGACTGCAATGGATGCATTGGTGCAATGGGTTTATAGCCGGCCATGATATACCCATATTTAAATTGGGACTATTGATTCATCATCTTTTTCGGCGTAGAGTTTCCATTCAAAGTAGATGACCTATTTTGAAGTCAGCCGATTTCCTTAAAACGATATTGAGGAGTTCATAACATGATGAATGAATATAAATCACTCGCTGCATACCATTTAACGGGCAATGTGCAAATTTCCAAACCCGCGGCACCGAATCCTGTGACTTTTGATTCACCCGCTTCAGATGTCATGACGGATTTGCGCATAATCTATGCCGCCGTTATTGCGCCAAACATTACAATGGAAGTTGCCAATACCTATATGATACAACGTGGTATTCGCACTTTGCTGGTGATGGACGACGATAATTTTCTGGCTGGGATCATCACCGCTAGCGATATTCTGGGCGAGAAGCCCATGCGCTTTATCCAGGAAAGAGGTGTTAAGCATAACGAGATTCTTGTTAGGGATATCATGACCCCGCTGGATAAACTGGAGGCTATACCGTTGGACGAAGTGACGCATGCCAGAGTCGGCAATATTGTTGCCAGCTTGCGGGAAAGTGGCCGGATGCATGCATTGGTGATTGACGATAACAATGTCGGCTTACCAAGAATTTGTGGCATTTTCTCTTGGACACAAATTGAAAAGCAATTGGGCATGACCATAACACCGAACAATGTGGCTAAAAGTTTTGCTGAAATTGAATCGACACTAATCGCCGGTTGATAACGATCGAAATATACGAGCCAGTTTGTGACGTACGCATAAACTGGCTCGTGCGTTATGCGATAGGCGCTAACCCGATAGCTTTGAGCAACGTACCGAATTGTCTATGATGGATCCAATTAGTATGAAGTTGGTATTCGAAACTAGGCGTGACGGAATTCAACCAGCGCTTCAACGTGTGGAGTATGTGGAAACAAGTCAATGAGTTGAATATCGCGAATGATCCACCCATGTTGATGAAAAAACCATGCATCGCGTGCAAAAGTTTCCGGATTGCAGGAAATGTAAACAACTGTTCTCAAAGACCGGAAAGCATCGAAAAAACCTTGGTGTTTTTTTAAGCCGGCGCGAGGCGGGTCGAGTACCAAAGTCTCAGCATCTTTGATACCGTTTCGCAGTTTTTTCCATACCCAAGGATCAAAAAGATCGGCAACTTGAGCCGTTACTTTGTCAAGTCGTTTGGCTTTTATTACTTGAATTGCGTTGCTATCGGATTCGTAAGCCATTACCGCGTCGCAATTGGATTCTGCGATAATTTGTGTGAAATTACCCGTGCCGCAGAATAGTTCGACAATCTTACCTACATGGGTATTTTGCGCAAGCCTTTGTCGCAACCAGTTTTGCATCCATTCGTTTTGCTGCGAGTTACCTTGTTTGAAAGGCCGTTTGTGGTTGATACGAATATCCTCCGTTAGCATATCGTCATCTAATGCTATAAACGGCCGTTCGAGTGGAGACTCTGATTGCCAGGTCTTGTTGGGAAGTTGGCGGTGTGTAAATTTGAGTAGATTCCGACAACTATCATTAAGTACGATGCAATCGTTGATGGGTGCAATTTTGTGTGACCCTTCCGATACGAATCCCAATCTTGTGCCATCGGTTTTCACTTCACAACGGTTTCGATAACCATAAAGTTGCGGAGCAGGCTGAACAGAATCTATTTTTAACTGCGAAATATCGAAGCCAACTCGTTGCATGGCGTAGGTAAAGCGATTTCTTTTTTGCTTAAGCTGGCTAGTATAATCGGCGATCATCCAGGGACAGCCGGAACAACCATCTTCTTCCAGATTCAGAAAAGGACAACACGGGTCTTGTCTTTGCGCTGACGGTTGGATAAGGCGAAGTAATTTTGCATAAGCAAATTTTTTATTGATAAGCGGCTTATTATGAAGGACTTCAAATTCAGCAATATCTCCGGGCCAAGTGCCATAAACGAAATACGATAGGTTGTTTTGAGTATTTTTCACAACGCCCATGCCTTTCTGTGATAAATGTGTAACAGTGCCTGTAAATATCATATGGATGAAATTATTTAATTGATGAGGAACACGCTATGACTGGAGTCTATAAAAATTTTAAAAAGGATCCTGAGTTATTAAAAAAGAATTTATCTGCATTGCAATACCAGGTTACACAAAAATCCGGTACCGAACCGCCTTTCAGGAATGAATACTGGAATCATAATGACGAGGGAATCTATGTTGATATCGTATCGGGTGAGCCGCTGTTTGCATCGATTCATAAATTCGATTCGGGTACGGGTTGGCCAAGTTTTTATCAGCCGATTGATGAGCAATATGTTTATTTTAGAAAAGACAATGAGTTATGGTTATCTCGTACGGAAGTGCGCAGCCGCTATGCTGATAGTCACTTAGGCCATGTTTTTCATGATGGGCCGGCGCCGACCGGTATGCGATATTGTATCAATTCTGCTGCACTTCGATTTATCAAAAAAGCAGATTTGTGCGCCGAAGGATATGGTGAATTGATTTCGTTGTTCAATGATCAGCGCGAGTAGAGAAATTTATGGTAAAGCGTGAATTATCACTAGAAGAAGTACCGCTTACAAAAGAATTGCCGAATGTATGGCATGCCATTGTTTGTTTTTCAGGTGTATTTTTATTGATTTCACTTGGGTTGTTTATTTATCAAGCAAACTTGCACGCCTTGATTTTTTTGGCATTGATCTGGACAAGCATTCACGCATGCCGGTTAGGTTATTCTTTCATTGAAATCCGGAAAATGATGGATGAAGGGATCACCAAGGCATTACCGGCCATCTATATTTTTTTGCTGATCGGAATGGTTGTGTCTAGTTTTATGCAAAGCGGCACCATTGCTACTTTATTGTATTACGGATTAGGGTGGCTGCATCCCAGTTTCTTTCTGGCAGCAGGCTTGATTTTGTGCAGCTTCATGTCAGTAGCCACGGGTACGTCGTGGGGCACTGTGGGTACAATTGGGGTAGTATTGATCGGTATTGGCGATGTAATGGCTATTCCGTTACCGCTGGTGGCCGGTATGATTGTTTCGGGTGCTACTTTTGGCGACAAGCTATCGCCGATTTCAGATACGACCAATCTTGCCGCCATGAGTGCCAGTACTAGCCTTTACCGGCATATTGGCACGATGATGTATACCACTATTCCAACATTTGCGCTTGTACTCTTCATTTTCATCGTTTTAGGTCTGCGATACGACGATGCGGCCATACCAACGGAGCATATCGTCGCGATTCGTACAGCATTAGCACAGGCATACCAGCTTGACCCATGGGTAACGTTATTACCGCTATTGCTGATGCTAAGTTTAAGTTTTAAACGCTATAGCGCTGAAATTAGTATGACAGGCAGTATCGTTTTGGCGGTATTAATAGCCATCGTATACCAAGGCAGAGATGGAATCGAAGTCATCAATTCATTATGGTTGAATTCAGCCGGAGCTACTGGCATCGAAAATATCGATAATTTGCTTGGGCGCGGCGGCATTTACAGTATGGCGTGGACCTTATTACTTTCCATCATGGCGCTGGCGTTGGGTGGGATTCTGCACCATTCAGGTTTTTTGCGTGTTTTATTGGCGCATATGATTGCACGTATTCGCCGAGTCAGTACATTAATCGCTGCTACCATTGCTTCAGGATTAATCGGCAATATGGCAATGGGTGAAGCCTATATTTCCATCATCCTAAATTGCCAGTTATTTAAAGGAGCCTATCATGAGCAAGGGCTAGATAATTCGGTTTTATCGCGTTCGGTAGAAGAAGGCTCCACGCTCACGACCGGACTGATTCCTTGGACCACTACCGGTACGTTTTACGTGGCAACTTTAGGCATTCCTACGCTAGATTATGCGCCTTATGCTTTACTTAATTTGCTGAATCCGCTGGTTTCTATTGCCATGGCAATAGCGGGTATTGGGCTATTGAGAAAGATTCATTAATTGCATAAATATTCATTAGGATACAATTAGTTGCTATATTACTGGCTCAGTTGTTTTATTAAGATTCACTTCGTATCTCAACACTTGCATGTTGAGAACAATGCATATCGACATTATCACTCGTTATTTCAACTGCTCTGAAGTATTCTTTAACCATATGAATTATTGAAGATATAAGCACATAAGATTTTTCTGATAACCATAATGGAGCATAGTCCATCTACAATTTTATTGACATGGAATTATTTCCCACGTATATTCCTGCTTCGTTCGCAGGGGTTAATACTCACATATTGTGAGAATCTTAGAGAAGTCCTGAATATAAAAGTATCAACATCAGATGTAGTCTGTACCGGCGTTAGGTAGTAGTTGTAATTCCATCTTAATCTTTTTCCTGCGTTCAATTTACCTTTCGCTTTTTTTATTAGCTTGAAAAGCTATTCAGGAATTCCTTAATTACAGGGGAGTTTTTATCTATGCAAATTGAAAATATCATTCAATCGAAAAATGGCGCTGTTTTTTTTCCCATAATTAAACAAATTGGCGCATCATTAGCATCTTCATTATTTGCCATGGCCATAATTCTGACGGGATGGGGAGCATTGGTTTCCACGGCAGAAGCTGTGCCAGTCAAATGGCATCCAGGACACTATGTCACACTTGTAAATCCTGGCAAGGATAGCGATTATTATATGCAGCAAGTGTACACCGAACTTAAAAGCACTCCGGCCCTACGTGGAGTAATGATCCGATATCAGTGGGATGAGATAGAAAAAGGTAAAGGCGTATATGATTTTAGATCTATAGACCGCCATCTTGCTGAACTCGCAAAACGAAATAAAAGGCTTATCCTTTTTCTTGAAATCAAATCGTTCAAGCCTGATGAAATCCGTGTGCCAAAATATTTGCAAACCGCTGAATATGACGGTGGAGTCTTCGCGTACACAGCTTCAGGAAGCAACAAGATCAAAGGTTACAATATCAAGTTGTGGAATCAAAAAGTGCATGATCGTTTTGCTGCGCTTATCAGAGCATTGGGAAATCGTTATAACTCGAAACCAAACTTTGAGGGCATAGGATTTCAGGAAACCGCTATAGGCGAGGGGTTAAAGCCTCTGACCAGTACCCAAGTAAGCAAGTATTACAGTAACTTACTGAGTATTAATCAGATAACGCGAAATAGTTTTCCCAATACCATGTCATTCCAATATACAAATTATCCGCGCAATATTCTCAAAACTTTTGTCGGTAAGTTAAAAGCAATGGGAACTGCATTGGGTTGTCCGGATATTTTCTTACAAGATCCGGGACTACTTCATAAAGGAACGGCCAATTCACCTCCGGGCGTGTATAGTTACTATCCGCCAAACTCAGGGGTTATGCCATTGGTGGTACAAGTCGAGAAATCGAACTATGAAGACACGCGTCACGATGGTGCTGGCTATAAACCTGCAATCGGTGAATTATTGGAATTCGGACGGGATACTTTGAAGGTAAATTACATTCTTTGGACAAGATCTCCGGGGCATTTCAACAGGGTATTGGAAACACTGAGAATGAATACTCAAAATCGCAGCCCTTCGGGCGGATTGAAATCAGCTTGTCCAAGCGTTTATGATTCTTGTTCCAATTAATTTTTCATAAAGCTTGTTTTTTCGAAGCCTCCAACCGGAGGCTTCTTCATTTCTATGATTGGATTATTCTGAAATTCCGGCGCACTACGCAATTAAATTGAGATGAATTTTACGAATGCTCGGTTTCAGGCTATTGCTCAACTACATTGCTTGCCGGAACATGTCTACCAATAATTGATACAACCACGACCCGCCATAGGCTATGGCAACAATCATCAGTATTGCAATAATGCCGTATAAAATATTGTTAATCATTTAGTTAACTCTCCACTATTATTACAATCATTAAATGGCATCAGCTATGCGTATTGAATTTATTCAAACGCCGTTCGGCTCATTTAATATGTAAATTTTGCCATCAATTAATGCAGTTGTAGTTGCTAAGTTCAAATTAAACGCTTTCTTACGTTTAATATGAGAATTGGCCAGATTCTGAATGATCGAATGAGTCTGAGGAATTGGTTATTAAACTAATATTTTTATAAGTCCGGTGACCGATACATTTCCCGTGGAAAAATTCATGACTGCGTTCGATTTTAAATCGAAAAAACGCCTATCAAAGAAATGCCGCCCACTGCGTATATGAACGGACTGTCCCAAGTGTGCGGTGAGTAAGCTTCGGCCAGCGTAATCAAAATGGGAACGCTAATTAGCGCGACGATGAATTGGGTCGGATTGAAATGCTGGTGAAATATCATTATGGCGATTACAGTAGTCACAAATACGCATGCGCTGCCGACATAACTGCGAACATATTTCTCGTTAGTGAAAAGCGCGTAGGTTGTATATTTTCGTTTTCCAAAGGTGATGCCTACTGGCTCAGCCAGGCCGTCACCGACACCATTGGCTATGATAATAATCATTATGAGCGGAAGCATGTCGTGGCTTTGGAAGTAAACCAAAAGCGGAATTAGAACTAAGTAACTTGCAATGAACTGCGTGTATAGCCAAATAAGCGTCATGGGTCTATCTTCCGGCCGGTCAAACGAGTGAAACATTACCAGAAGCAGCTTGAATCTGTTTCGTAAAGGCGCGATAAAAAATGTAATAAATATGAATGCACAGATCATATCCATCATAAAAGTTGCCGGGCTATATGTATATTCGATCAAGGACGACAATAAAGATGGAAGAAAGAAAAATGCAAAATGGTTGATCTTTCGGGTGTAGTTAACTTTACAGTCATGATGAATGACTAATAAGCCGTTAATGTAATGGATAATGAACAATAACGCATAAAAAGCAGCATGATGCAACCAGAATTCTGTCGGTATGCTCATTTTCCCTCCGAATGCTTGCGGTTATCTAGAACAAACTTTAT
>CAADGS010000024.1 GCA_900696615.1 uncultured beta proteobacterium | reverse complement strand
TAAAAACTTAACTGATCCCTTCCGAAATTCCTGACTATATTGGGTGCGGGGTAATTCCATCTTCATCCTCCATTTCATGTCTTCATTTTATGAAACTTCGGACTCCATGAAATTCAGCATAACTCAGTTGCTCCTGACGTTCCTGTAATGTCATGGACTATCCTCCTGAAAATAGCCGAAGATATCGGAGTGATTTCCGGTTTTTTGATGGTGAGGCTGGACGCTTATGTCTGAACTACTACAAATAATGAATTACAAAATGCCAGACAATATTCAGTCTGAACTACTACAATTCGGCTTATTTTCAATGTACAGATTTTTTGTAGGCTTACAGGATTTTGCAAAGGGCTCGGGATATAATTTAAAATTTGAATTTTTACTGTACCTAACATGCAGAAACCTGAGCCACCCGTTATACAGCCTTTTAAATTTGCTTTTAGTTGGCGTCGTTTCTTGTTGCACTCCGCTATTATGGGCTTTTGTGTGATACTAGGTTTGCTTACGTGGTATTTTTCTAAACCTCAAAGTATAAGATTTTATGAAACAAAAACAGAGCCTTTAATGACTTCCATTGTTTCAGGCATTGATTTAGCCATTGATGCTGGCAGTTCGGTTGCAATAAAAGATAGTCAGCCGTTGCAAGTTGAGCTGTTTAAAGGAGGGGCATATTTTGACATTAATTCGAATGCTGGCAATACACTTGAGGTCAAAGTGGGCAACGTGGTCATCAGAGATATCGGGACGCGTTTTAGTATTCGTATGAACAAAGATGGTTGTGCAAATGTGGCGGTCGCAGAGGGGTATGTGAAGATTTATGTCGCATCTGGAGCTTTTCAACTCAATGCGCTTGAACAGGCTGAATTTGATGACCACAATATCAGCAAGCATAGACTGGTGACTGAGGGTGATATCGCTCCTTGGCATCATTAATTTGTAGTAGTTGCGGCTTGATTGACGGTCACCCAATTTTACGAAGTGTGTTGTTCGATCAGATTCCGATATTCAAGCCGACAGTTTTATTGTCACTCATCTTTGCGCTAGATTATGTCACTTCGGCTAATCGCTGAGTTAGCGCACTGAGTATGAAAGATGAATTTAACTTGCTGAAAAAAGGTTCAGATTATGAAAAAATTTATCATGATTGGTTCTTTAGTTTTTTCTATAGTCCTCTATGGATATTTTGTGTTAACAGGCAAAGAAGCAGTGCTTGTCTACATATTATTAGGACTCCTTGCTTCATTTGTTTGTGCAATGTTATATCTAACAGAAAAATAGCGATAAAAGCCAGAATATGCTTGCTTGTAAATTCAACGGACTCTTTATATTAATATTTAACACGAACCCGATAGATAAGCTTGGCTTCATTATTGGCAGCTACGGGTACTTTCCATTCGACTAGCCCAGCTTTTAGTTTTGTGTGCGGTAAAGATTCTGAAATAATATTCCAATCGCCTGGTAAAGGTTCTCGGACTTGAACGACGGTAGCTTCTTTTTTTGAATTTCTTAGCGTGATCTGATAAGCGCTTTCAAAAATACTGCCATGTTGCATCGTACCTGCGAGCTGCTGGAAATCGGTTTGGATTTTATCAGCTGTGATATCAAATATATTCCCTAATCGAAGACGGATCGAAGCGTTACTGACTGAATGATCGATGTGATCTTCGCCAATATATTGACTCTCGCCTTGTAAATCTTTTTTGTAAACACGAATGACGCCTTTTGGTAGAGGAATGCCAAGACCTTCACCTGTATTACGAAAATTGATAAACACATTGACTTTGTCTCGCTGGTTAATCGGATCTTGTCTCGATGAATAATAGTAATCTGCACCCTCTAGTACATATTCTTTGTTAAAAGGAATATTTGTTGCAGACATGAGCGCAACTTGCTTAGTTTGATTCTCTGCAAGTGTAGTAGGGTTAGGCAAAGTATAGAGATGGTACTCAAACAACGATTCCTGTTTCAATTGCGCCACATCGGCAGTTTCTGCCGAAAATGCCATCATTTTTTGGTGAATGTGATGTACAGGTTGAATACGATGAATGTCGCCTGCGACCAAATGCAGCTTTACATTTTGATAAGTCATGCCACTTTGATTGGTCAGTGTGGCAAAACTATTGATGTCGAGCTTATGATTTATTTCATTCAGTGCAACAACATAATCAGCGCGCCACGATAAGCCTTCTGTCAGATAAGAAAGTTCCAAATCATGGACGCCCTGTGGTGAGTTCAATAGCGAGATCAGTAAAGTAGGCTTGTCGCGCAAATCTTTTGGCATACCAGGAAATACCAGTCGTCCTGGAGTGCCTGTTTCAATTCGATTATCGAATTGCAGAATGATACCTTCATTAGTAGTCAGTACTGTCGCAGTCTCGCTTGTTTCGATACCCGTTGCTGGATTCATTCGAATAACTTTGATTTCCTTGCCTATATATTTCTCTAAAAGTTTCTTCGGTGTCAGAAAATCAAAATCGAAATTTTGTTCGAGTAATTGGAATTTTCCGGGTGCCGTAAGGTTACGTAAAATCGCTGTCTCTGAACGAATCTGAGCCGATACATCGCGCCAGGCCAATCGATTAGCGCCCTTATCCAGCATGACATTGCGTATATCCTTAATCAGGGTCAGATTTTCATTGTAAATGGTGATGGCGATGCTTTTTTGGTCTTGCGCTGTTGATACTTTCTCCTCAATTGACCCTGCAAGTGAACCGGTTGCAATGGTCAACAAGATCAGTAGCAGGGTGGCCATTATGGGATTTTTGCGGCGATTATAGTTATTTTTCAGATGTTTCAACATCACTGAAAATCCGATTCCGGTCATCATGATTAATTTTCTCACTCAATGTACGATTAGCTAATAATAAGCCATATTAAAATGTCTTGCTTTCAGGTTATAATGCCGCCTGCACTTCAGTACCTGCCAACAGCAGAAATACCGCTTGTAGACAGTTTCGAGTGCCCGGGTGGTGAAATAGGTAGACACAAGGGACTTAAAATCCCTCGGGCTTAAACCGCCCATGCCGGTTCGACTCCGGCCCCGGGCACCACGATTTTCTTAATCGTAATATCAACGAGATATTTTACCGATGTCAGATTTAATAGAAATTACTTTTTATTCTGTGATTGCTTTAGTTGCAGGGTTTCTTATCGCTCAGAAATTTTTTAATAAATAAGATAATTTTTGATTTGTGCGTAATCTTTCTGTTTAATTTTAAATCGCTATTTCTATTTTCAGTTAGATTATCTGCAGCGACTTTAGCAAATTCCAATACATTCTATCTTCATCAAAAAATCTATCGAATCGTCCTAGGTTAGCTGGATCGATCTAGAGTTAGCATTGGAATTTAGTCCACAATCAAGCTCTACAAGTAACTTGACAATTTGCCAACTAATATCGTTGATTTACTCTTAGCGAGTGCACGATGTTGTAAAAACGTAATTATAATTTGTGTAACTTTTATACAAATGCCGGAAAAGCAATATTTGTTTGAGTTGATTAAATAACGTACTGTATTAATGATATTTTTAATGAATGTTTGATACCGTAGCTTGAAGGAATCAGATAAAATGGCTTCCTGACTTCAAATTCAGAGAGCTATTTATATGAATTTATAGATTATTACTGAAAAATTTAGTCAGGCTTAGAAACTAAATTGATACAAACCATTATGATTGACATAGTTGATTAGCCTTAATTCGACAGACTTTTTGCTTGTATAAAGCCCCGCAGTTTTTACAATACTGGCTGTAACAAATAAAAAAAGAAAAAGATGATATGCATTACCAGAACTTACTTTGCATAGGTGATAGCCAAACTTTTGGCGCTCGCACTTATGGTTGTTATCCTTTATACCTTGCGCAAATATTGACTGCGCGAACGCCTTACCAATGGCGTGCCATTAATCGTAGTGTGAATGGTTATACGGCGCGCGATTTATGGTTTCTACTCAATCAAGACATCGAGACGATCGGTGATACTTATCAAGCTTGTGTGTTGATTGGCACCAATGATGTTGGTAATGAAACGCCAATCGAACTTTTTGAAGAGTATTACCGGCAGATTTTACGAACGCTGTTAATTAAACGATACAAAGCTATTTTCTGCGGAGAGATCCCGCCTATTTATCCTGATGGTCATATTTTTTTCTGCAAAAACACTGTTGAACTACGCGATCAATATAACAATGTGATCAAAGCGCTTTGCGCCGAGAGTAAGAGTACGGTGTGGGTGCCCATCAATGACTTGAACCGTGCTTGCTATGTTGATCCTGTTCATTTCAACGAGCAAGGAAATCGCCTGGTGGCTGAATCATTTTCTATCGCCATTCTCGAGCGGTGAAAGTAGGAATTGTCCTCGGCACGCGGCCCGAGGTTATGAAAAACTATGCCATCGTCCAAGCACTTCGTGAGGCATCCATTGATTTTGTTGTGTTGCACACGAACCAGCATCAGGACCCGTTATTGCGTGACGTAATATTTAACAGAATGGGGTATGAACCGGATTTTATTTTTCCTTATGTTTACAGTATTGGTGCAGCAATCGATTGGGTTTGTAGACTGATTCATGTATATAAAATAGATTTGATTCTTGTTAACGGTGATACTGCTGCTTCGCTAGTCGGTGCACTTGCCGCAATTTATTCTGATGTTGAATTGGCACATGTCGAAGCTGGTTTACGTTCTTTTGATAATCGCATGTATGAAGAGCGCAATCGGATTATGGTCGATAGTGCGGCGCACTATCTTTTCGCTTATACGCAACATCAGGTTGATTATTTAAAGAAAATACCTGATTTGCGTGGGCAGATTTTTAATGTCGGCAATACCACTGTCGATTTAATTCAGGATTTTTCGGATGCATTGATTAAATTGCGTACGGATAATTATGCTTATGTAACGTTACATCGCAAAGAATTTACCGAGAATCACCACAGAATGACGAGTGTCTTTACAGCACTGAATGCGTTGGCCGACGAATTTGATGCGATGATTTTTCCCATGCACCCCCGCACGTGGTCGGCCATCAAGAATCACGGCTTAAGTCAGGATCTTTTGTCACGTATCACAGTAATTGATCCAGTCGATCCCCTTACTTCACTTTCATATGAAAAATTTGCGGAAGTCATCATTACGGACAGTGGCACAATTCAGGAAGAAGCATATATTTTTGGCGTGCCTTGTGTCACAGTAAGGGAAAATACTGAACGACCGGAAACAATTGCTGTTGGTGCGAATGTTTTAACTGGATTTTCTCCAAGCGTCATTTGCGAAAAGGTATCTCTTCAGAAGCGTTATCGCAAACAAAAGTTTCCACCAGTCTATGGTGAGCATGGGGCGGGTAGACGTATTGTGCAGATTCTGAGAGAGTATTTTCCGAGTGGAGATAGCTGACTAGTCAGCTTACTGCGTGCATTTTTGCCGAAGTACGGTAATCAACTCATCGTTTATTGAAAATCCCTTAGCGTTCACATGGATTAAACTTACGATAGTCAGGAATTCATGAGGTAGGTGGGCTTCCGTCTCTATTTTTATCGTGTTAATTGCTTCTCGAAATCCATACTTTCTAGCAATCCATCCGAGAGGAAGATCTTCATTGCCGTGATATAGCGTTGGACTTCCTCCTGTAAATTGGATAGACCAAGGGTTATTTTTCCCCCGGATAAAGATTTTTTGCGCTAGCAAATCAAGCGGTGCATCGATATGCCAGTGCATGGCAAGATGATGTTTGCTTTTACCTTCAATACGATCCCAGACAATCCAACCAATTGTGTGATCATAGATTAGTGCCCGCCAATGGAGTATTTCGATATCCGAATAGCCGTTGTGGTTAGCTAGCAGTACAATCCTGCCGTTAAAATTATGCTGATGCCATACTAGATTTGCGGTATAGGGCTGTAGCCAACCGAATGAGGTTTTATAATTTTGCAATGCCTGATCGCGACCATCGACTGCAACGGTATTGTGTGCGGATGTGCCGCGAAAATAGTGTCTAAAGTGCGGTTCTTTATCGTATAGGTAAGTTCCTGGATCAACCAGTATGGGTTGACCGTCAATGTCCCAGCAAACCGATAATGCATCAGCGTGCCCGTGTCCAAATCCAGATGCAATGCCAAGTTTGCCATGACTAAATCGCATAATGCCATGACTGGTTGCGCCCACTATTCTTGAATAGCCCGATGGGTTGAAAACTTGCAGCGGGTGTTCCGCCGTCTGAACAATTTTCTTATTATGTCTCCAGGATAGCTTGAGGTAAGGCGACAATGCGTAACCATCGTCGCTATCGCCAACAGTAGGCAAGTAATCGGGCGAAGAGGCAAATGCTTGTAAAAATTCGCCTCCTCGCTTCCAAGCTTGTTCAATTCCATTGGGTACACGCCGATTATGATGTTTTAAAAGCGCTGTTATAAGTCCACATAGATCAACGATCATAGCGAGATAACGAAATGATTGCTCGCGATTGCCACCATCATCGAGAATCTGAATGCTTGCTTCCTGCTCCATATGGTGTAAACCAATCAGCAACCATTCCTCGGCATTTGGCAATTCGGGAAAAAGTACAGCCGCATAAATGAGTCCTGCGCACTCTCCGATTGTATGGTTTCCTGCATACGAGTACAGGCAAAGTCTGCGTCGTATAAAATAAGCATGGCTGTGAACAAGATATACGAGATTTTGCCAAGCTTGTGTACTGACTTGGTTGTTTCTGATCAAATCGAATGTATGGCAAATACTGATTAACCGCAATGCGCATTCCATGGTGGAAATATAATGTATTCCAAATAGCCAGGGATTGCCATCGAGCCATGACTGTAAAGTTACCTCGATTTGTTGCGTGAGTTGATGCTGAGTATGGGGATTATTTGTTAGATTGGCGGCTAAACCTAACGTGACCAAATCTTGTAAGCGCGATCGATGCCAAGCAAGTTGGATATCGCCAATTGGATTGCCTGACGAAAAACGAATGCGTGCAAAAAATTTCACTGGCCACAACTGTTTGGTACTGGGTTCTTCATGCCAATAGAAATGGTTGTTGGAAGTTGCCGGAAATGAATAAGATGGAATCCTTGGAATCGCTGCATGGCACCAAGGAAGATCCGGAAGGCATGATTGATTACTGTGGCAAAAGACATAGCATGTAGGATCCTGCTTTTTATGGAATGGCAAGCCATAACCAATTTGCATTTTGATCCACATTCCCAGCAACGAGAGGTATCTCCCTATCCGGTAAAGCAATTCCGCCAGGCTCATTGTCGTTACTCACTCATAAAAAAATAAACCAATGCTTCAAATCTTGTGGATGCTCGGTCAGTATCAATAAATGCTACCATCAAACTGAATAATAATTGATTTTCTTTGTAGTGCTTTTGTTTATGTTTGTAATTTTTTCTGATAAGAAATGTTAAGAAAAATTTTTATTAATTGCTTATCTACTGTGACGGCCAATTTCTAATTTAATGTTTTATATTAATATCAACCGGTTGTATGTATCTAAGGGCCTGCTGAGTACGACGGATTCTGATCATCTCTATCCACATCAATTAAACCTGGTTGAGTGTGGAAGGTGGATTTTAAATATAAGGGTGATTGTAGAGATGAATGCGTGGAAAATATTCTTGCTGATATTAGGAGGTTGTTGCCGTATTCGCTATTTGGCTGAGTGCTTGACGGCGTCGCTGATTCTGTTCGCCCATGCCGAAGCTTCCAATTCCATTTTTGTAAATTCGCTGAAACTGAGAAAACCCATATCTGTCAGCATCGAAACAGCTTTGTCATGCTCACCTTTTTCATAGGCTTCGATCAATTGCAATTGACGTCCTAGATAGCCGCGCCGGCCTATCAATGCATCGCTCATATCTTTTTGAATACTCAACGTTTCAACGAGCTTTGACATTTCTATGCCCAACAAGGTATCGAGTAGAGATAAAACTCCTACCATAAAAGCGCGGTCCTGATGATTCTTATCGTGCGGACGATCTGCAACTGCAATTAATTCAAGTAACTTGCCGCGTATTGATGCAGTGTGCATTAAAATATCGGATGAACTGCCATTTTTCTGTTTTTTAGCCGCATAAAGTAATATTTGTATCCATCGTTGTAATTGCTTGCGACCCAATATCATAATTGCGCGTTTAATGGAATTGACTTTGCTGGGTAAGCCGCTTGCAGCTGAGTTAACTATGCGCATCAGGTTATAGCTCAAACCTGGTTGATATTTGAGTTCATTTTCGATGTCGTAAACTTCACTATCTTTAACAACCAGCAGCAATAATTTTAATAATGATAATTTTGTGGGATCAATGCGCTTGCCAGAGATGATTTCCGGTTTCGCAAAATAGAATCCTTGCAACATCTGGAAATTAAGGGCGATGCAGCGTCTAGCAACCTCAGGAGTCTCAACTTTTTCAGCCAACAATAAAACCGGCCAGCGTTTGAGTTCTCTCAGCAGACTGAGTAACTGATGCACACTTAGTGTATTGACATTGATTTTCACGACATTGATTAATGGCATGATATGGCAATATTGTTGGGTGAGTTGAACTACGTTGGATAATGCTAGTTGATAGCCTTTTTGCTTAAGAAACATGCAACGATGAATGATCTGATCGTTAATTGACACACTTCTTAAGATTTCGAGAACGACATGCTTTCTTGGCAATGTGAGAATAGCGTCATTCATTAAAAGTTGCGCATCGACTTTAATAAAGCCGCGCCGTTTTCCAATAACATTTTCTATGCCTAATTCACCATAAGCTTCAATAATGACATTTGCTGAAGCGGAAGAATTATTGGTGACGTTGACGTTAATTTGTGGATCGGAACGAAAAAGAAGTTCGAATGCGACGATATTTTGTTTGCTGTCTAGAATCGGTAATCTGCCTAGATACACTTCATTCATGTTTTCTCCCATTTTTCACAACCCATCTTGCACGTTATTTATCGTCCAAGATGGGTTCAACTTGAGTTTTGGAGGTGAAAACACAGAAATGACAGGGAATATGGATTCTTATTGTTAATCCTATAGTTATGGCCGTAAGCTGCTGGGATTATTACGCTGTTCTTGGGTACTTTTACTTAAACCGTAGGTGCCCGACGTAAGTGCCCGAGTGCATAACCATATACTAATGCTGTTTGCTATCATGGTTGTCGGGCACCATATGGGCTCGCTCGAGAGGAAGTGTTTCACCACGGAAAAATTTTGGTTCTCGCAGGTTCCACAGTACCATCAGCGGTATGCCAATTAGCAAAGTAATTACTCCGATCAGAAATACCGCACCGATACCGGCTATTGATCCGCTCGAGCCATAGCCGGGATCCATCATATTCCAGGCTTGAAGGATGCTCACTGCAATTAAAACAATCGTGGCAATGGCAGGAAAAATGACTTGAGACAGAGCCGTATGCCAATGATTAAAGGCAGTACGGTGAAAATAGAGAACGCACGATAACGCTGCTACTGTGTAGTAACTACATACTGCAATACTGACACTATGGATGGCATCTTTGACAATAGATTCGCTGATCAGGCTGAGAGTAATATAGATAATCAGCGTCATCACACCGATCATCCAGGTTGCGAACTGGGGTGTATGCGTGACTTTGTTGACCGAAGAAAATTTACGCGGAATGGCTCGATAAGTTGACATGGCCAGTGCCACGCGTGCTGCAGGCATGATGGTTGATATCGTCGCTGAAAAAGCCGAGACAGCGACGATCAGTGCAGCAACCAATGCACCTTCAGCGCCGATGATGTCGGTTACCAGCACAGTTATCGTTGAGTCAATATTATCTTTAAATGTTAGGCTGGAATGATTGTTTGCATCGATGCCAGCATAGGCCAATGCCGCAACGGAAAAAATGACATACGTAATAATGGTGATAATCATCGCAATGATACCGCTTTGGCCAGCTTGTTCCGAATTTCCGGCTGTTTCTTCAGACATCGCTAGTGATGCATCAAATCCCCAGAAAATGAATAATGCGATGAGAAATCCATTCAAGAAGGTACTAAACGACTGTATCTCAAAAGGATTAAACCATTGCAGAGAAAACGGCGCAGCCGTAGCAACTGTATTTCCTTGCAGAATGTGAATGTACAACATCCCTGCCAGAGCAATGAGTCCGCCATACTGAAGAATAGTCAGAATCATGGTTGTGCGGGAAGATTCCTTAGCGCCAAGTGCTGTGAGATAAGTCGTGCTAAAAATAAATAGAATCGCAACTGCAAAATTGAACCACGCTGGAATCTTTGCCAAGTTCAATAAAACTGCCAATGCGTTGACAGTAATTTGTGTTGCAGTAACGCCGGCCATCATGCTTGCCAAGAGCAGCGCCCATCCACCGAACCAGCCATATCGTGGTCCGATAGCTTTTGTGCCCCATGTAAAAACTGTGCCGGAATCCGGCGCAGAAGTAGTTAAGTGTTTATAGGATAGCGCTACGAAGAACATCGGAATTACTGAAAGAATGAATACGATAGGTAATTGATAACCGCTTTCGGAAGCGCCATAACCTAATGCGCCGGTTAAAGAATAGGCGGGAGCGGTTGCTGCCAGGCCTATGGTTACCGCTGCTGATTTGGATACGGATCCTTTTTTCAATCCCTTGGCCTTCAGGCCGTGCATGGTTGTTTCTTCGTGCATCTGATATCTCTTTTATTATTTAAGAACTTCGAGAATTTCTTTTTTAGAGCAGGAAAGTAGCAAAGATTGTGTGTGAAGTCAAAACGCTGTCGTGTAGCCAAGGCTACCGATGGCATTTGCATTTCAGTGCAACTTTGGTACATTCTGAGTTTCGCGAAAGCTGTTGATAATGGTCTTAACTATCGCTATAGCCACTGAGGTGTTATTGTGGCAGTCGATTAAGGGTTTACTTACTTTACCAAGGAGAATCATGCAGCATAATCCAGGATTTTTGCAATTAGTTCAACAAGCGAGGCAAAGAGTAAAAGAATGCACTGTTTCAGATGTACAGGCGAGACTGGCACGGGGAGAAACGTTTCATTTTATCGATGTGCGAGAAGATCATGAGTTCTGGATTGACCATGCAGCAGGTGCATTCCACCTTGGGAAAGGCATTATTGAACGGGATATCGAAACTGCGATACCCGATAAACAAGCACCTATCGTATTATATTGCGGTGGAGGTTTTCGTTCAGTTCTAGCGGCTGATGCGCTACAGCAAATGGGTTATACCAATGTGATATCAATGGATGGCGGAATTAGAGCCTGGCGTGAGGCAGGGTACGCACTTGAGAAAGACAAGTCGATTTAGGATGTGATGGTTAAATGAAAATCGAACTTTTGGAACGCAAACTTTCGTTTGCGCAGGTGTTGTTAATAACTTGCTGTCCATACTTGATCGAGGTTTGATAGCCCATGCTGAGTTTGATTGTTCTACGTTATAAAATGATCAAAGGTCACTCAGTTTTCTCATCAATCAGTTCAGTCGGTTAAATGGCATCTATTTAAGCTAAAGATAGACAAATAAATAAATGCGAAAGTTAATTTATGTCATTTAACACTAAATTGCCTATTTCTTGACGAATCAAACGTATGTGACTACTATGAAAAAGGAAACAGTATGGATTATCGCTGTTTTCAATAAGCTTCTTTAATCATTAAAAGGACTCATTATGTCAAAGTTTAAAAGAACGTTGGTAGGTAGTATTGTTTCTGTATTGTTTGCCGGTTCACTGGTCAACCTAGCACATGCTTCGGATGCACATCATGCACATAAAGGTCTCAATTATGGCAGTTTTACTAAAGATCATGACTTATTAACCCCGAAAGGGTACCGCGAATGGGTATTTGTTGGATCCCCAGTAACTCCCAAAGATATGAATGATGGAAATCCCGCATTTCCCGAGTTTCATAACGTATATATCGATCCTACAAGTTGGGACCATTGGAAGAAGACAGGTGAATTCCGCGACGGAACCGTAATCGTTAAAGAACTGGTTAGCGTAGGTGCGAAGGAGTCCGCTAGCGGGAATGGCTATTTTCAGGGTGAATTTCTTGGGATTGCCGCTACAGTAAAAGATTCCAAGCGCTATCCCGATAGACCTGGCAATTGGGCGTACTTTACTTTTGAATCTTATGAAGCTAAACAAGGAGTAATCCAAGCGGATGAAGCTTGTGCCGCTTGCCACAAAGCCAATGCCGCACAAGATATGGTTTTCACTCAACACTATCCCGTATTGCGGGCTGCTAAGCCAGGCAAAAAAGACTAAAGAAGCATTCTCTGAAAAATAATTAAAATAAGGTGACGGCCAATCTGACAGGTACTAAGAAATTAGTGACTTAATATGTCAAATTGCCGTCCGGTTTTTTCTGGTAGTTTGGATTGCATCTCGGAATTTGCGTTTCCTAGTAATCCAAGTGCAGCAGAATTCTCGTGCACATTAGTGTTAAGAACAATGTGATTGAATCATATCTTACTGAACAAGATGCAACCGATAAACTGTTTTGAATGTCTAAATTTTTTATTGGTTTTTTTATTCAATGACATTCAAAGTACCAGGCAGGTGAATATTTTTTGGATGTAATTGGCACCAAATTGTAAATGCACCAACTTTATCAGCCACTAAAGAAATGACTTTAGTTTCGCCTGCTTTAATTATTTCTTTAATGCCGTATTCATCAATGGCAAATCCTTCACTGATTGGGGATTTGTTCTCAACGGTTATTTTGACTGAAGTTCCCTTTTTGACAACTAACGTTTCGGGCTCATTTAGAACATTAAAAGCACGAATATTGGTAACTGTCACACCTTCTACCTTAAGCTCTGGAATATTGGTGTCGTAAGCATTGACAACTACTTTAAAATTTTGTTCTGCCGCGTGTGAAACGCCTGTTAATAGCAAACCAACGACTGAACTTAAAAGCATAATTTTGGTTATCTTCATAAATATACCTCCTTCAAATATATTATGTGTTTGTGAAATTGCTGTTTGCTTTGCGTATTTAAGTGCATAAGCGGTAGCTACTCTAGATTGGATAGTTGCACCTGTCAATATTCAATTTTTTATATTTATTCAACAGGTGCTTGCCTAAGCGCTAGTAATGAAAATATTTGCTACTTAATTTCTAGTAACTGTTTTTCCATTCACGCAGTGCAGTAAAAATACTTGCTGGGTCAGTAAGTGATTGTTTAGTTTTATTCTTTACATGATCAATGATTTCCTGCTGGTCACAACGCAGGAAGGGATTAACCGCTTTCTCAAGCATGAGTGTTGTTGGAAGCGTTGGAATAATATTGTTGCGTAATTTTCGTGCGGCTATTTCCAACTCGGCAAGCTTGGAGTTTTCTGGATCAACGGTTCTGGCAAAACGAATATTGCTTAACGTATATTCATGTGTGCAATAAATCAATGTATCATCCGGCAATCGAGAAAGCTTTTGTAGGGACTGATACATTTGCTGTGGTGAACCTTCAAATATCCTTCCACATCCGCATGAGAAAAGTGTATCGCCACAAAATAGTATGTTCATTGGGTTAGAGGCATAATACGCAATATGACCTTGCGTATGCCCGGGAGTATCCAGCACGGTAAAATTAAGTGAAATTTCATGTAAGTTGATTTGATCACCCTCCCTGACTGGATGAGTTATCGACGGAATAAACTCATTCCGAGGGCCAAAAGCTGGCACATCAAACGATTCGAGCAATTCCTGGTTGCCCCCGGTGTGGTCACTGTGGTGGTGAGTAATAAGAATTGCACATAATTGCAATTTTTCTAATTCCAGATATTCAATAACAGGCGTTGCTGTTCCTGGATCCACGACAACAGCATACTGTTGATTATGAATCGTCCAGATATAGTTATCTTTAAATGCATGGATCGGGTAAATAGTCAACATGAAATTTTTAAGTGAAAATCGTTTTATTTGGAGCGGGTGCGCTTAATTAACTCTGATTAATAAACCGGCAATTAATGAATATTGATAATCATCAGCATTGGTTGGAATCTCCTCTTGGTCGATATTTGATTGAACATGAGTTTCGTTATTTTGATCAGACCGTAGCTAATATATTTGGCTATAATGCGGTTCAGATAGGATGGCCTCAATTTAATTTCTTACGTTTGAATAGAATGCCTTTGCATTTTTCAATAGGTCCGGAGAAAAGTGTATCGCTGAGAGCTGTGGCTGATTTTCTGCCTATTCAGAGTAATAGCATGGATCTCGTAATTTTGCCACATGTACTTGAATTTGATTCAAACCCGCATCAGATTTTGCGGGAAGTGCATCGTATCTTGATTCCTGAAGGTCATATTGTGATTTCGGGTTTTAATCCATTGAGCTTGTGGGGCGGTTGCCGCTACTTAAAATCCAGGCGGCGTCAATATCCGTGGAATGGAAACTTTATTGCACTATCGAGACTTAAAGATTGGCTAAAATTATTGGGTTTTGAGATGACCGGAGGTCGCCTGTGCTGTTATGCACCGCCGTTTAAACAAGTAAAATGGCTCCAGCGTTTTAATTTTATGGAAGCAGCGGGTGATCGTTGGTGGCCAATCTCAGGAGGAGTCTATTTTTTACACGCGGTTAAGCGCGTGCATGGTATGCGAATTATCAAACCGGGTTGGAAAAATTGTTTTGATACTAAAGCGAGGGTGGCATCCATCACACAGAAGTTTAATAAAAATACCGCTAAAAAATTACCCGGTGACTTAAATCCGGCCGACAAGTTAGAAAATCATGAACACGGGCGACAAAAAAGTGGTAGAAATTTATACGGATGGCGCATGCAAAGGAAATCCGGGGATTGGAGGTTGGGGCGCTTTATTGAAATATAGTGGTCATGAACGTGAAATTTTTGGCGGTGAAAAATTGACTACCAACAATCGGATGGAATTACTTGCGGCGATACGCGCTTTGGAATCCCTTAAGCGACCATGTAAAGTCCATTTACATACCGATTCAGTGTATGTTCAGAAAGGCATCACTGAGTGGATGGATGCGTGGAAAATGCGCAATTGGTTAACATCCGCAAGGAAGCCAGTTAAGAATGAGGATTTGTGGAAATTGCTTGATGACTTAGCGCAACAACATGAAATTGAATGGTATTGGGTGCGCGGTCATGCAGGAAATGATGGCAATGAGCGAGCTGATTCATTGGCAAATCGCGGCGTTGAAATGATTGTAGCTGAACAAGCGTTGCAAGCATAAGTTTTACTATGCGCCAAATAATTCTAGATACTGAAACAACGGGCTTGGATTATAAGCAAGGTCACCGCATTGTGGAATTAGCAGCCGTAGAGCTCAGTAATAGGCAATTTAGCGGTCACCATTTTCATTATTATCTCAATCCTGAACGAGATAGCGATGATGGCGCTTTGCAAGTGCATGGCTTATCCTCTGAGTTTCTTCAGGACAAGCCGAAATTTCATGAAATTTCTGCTGAGTTTTTGAATTTTATCCAGGGTGCAGAGCTTATCATTCATAATGCACCGTTTGATGTCGGGTTTCTTAACCATGAATTAAGTTTAGTCGATCTGCAACCATTGGATAATTATTGTTTGCAGATAACTGATACCTTAAAGTTAGCAAAAGAACTCCATCCTGGTAAACGCAATAATCTCGATGCCTTATGCGAACGTTATAACATAGATAATTCCAGGCGCACACTGCATGGCGCTTTACTAGATGCCGAATTATTGGCAGAAGTGTATTTAGCCATGACACGCGGTCAAGAAAGCTTGCTTATCGACCTGGGCCAAAACGATTTCTTGCAGCATCCTATAGAACAGTGGCAAGGCCACGATCTCAAAGTCATTCAAGCGACCGCGCACGAACTTCAGCAGCATCGGGCTGTATTAGAAAGTCTTGTTCGCGAGAGCGGCGGTAAATGTTTGTGGGAGAAAATGGAAGCAAATGATTCAACAAGCATTATTTAACTGGTGCGAAGCTCATGCAGCCTACTGTAATCATTAATCAGCATCGTCAAACAGCACTGGTGGTCGCAAATCAAGGCAAAGATTTCCTTGTCATTAAATTGAGTAAAAGAAAATTAGCGGTAACTAAACTGTCCATAGAGCAAATTAAAATGCAAGGGTATATTACGAGTGATTATTCACCTAGGCTCGCAGCAAAATCGTATTTGCAGCATGGTGCAGGTGTGAGCGAGAAGGCAAAAAAATATCTTAATAAAATTATAAATACGGAATTTTCCGATTGTTTGTTTTTTCTTGACCAGCGTTGACCCTATCACGCATTGCCAATTAAAACTCCCTATCCTCCTTCAAATTTTAGATTTGGTCTTCGGTAAGCTTTCCAAAAAGTTTGATGATTTAATGTCTTATCAGACACTTGACTAAATACTGGACTCTACTTATATTGAAAAAAGTTTTTCGTGTTATCTCTTTGCATGACCAAACAAGACCCTAGAATTGTGTTCTATGTTTTGTTAAGAAAGAGCGCTGACATCGATTATAAAATCCGGCTAGTCCATACCATTGTTATTCAATCGAGATGGCGCTGTCACTCAAGGTAGTGATTTTTTCTAAACTGACTGCAACTGAAGATGCTTGATCAGTTAATGCGGTTTGACGAGTTACTGCATGATAAAACCGGGAAAAATTTTGGTATTTAGCGGGCGGGTGAAAACTTTTTCTGCCTGCTAGCGAATAAACAAGGCACTACGAGTCTATCGAACTTAAGGCTAATCAGTTGTGCCAATTGGATAATGGTTTATATTTTCTCAATTTTTCGTTACATCGAATAACTATGCATCTCAAAATTAAAAATATTGGCATTTACTATCCTACTTGGCTCGTTAAGACTACTTACTTCCGGCAGACTCCAAAGATAAGTTGGTGCAGGATTTTGGCAAGTTTTCATGATGAGAAATGTATATTCTAATTTATATAAAAAATATGTACGACCGCATCGTACTGATACGGCAGGTCCATGGCGATGGTTTTTTAATACCAGTACAGTCATACAGTCCGCATATTCTGCTGGGTCGTTGACATTTGATCGATTACGCTTTGCATTGAAGCAAAGCGATATTGAATTACTGTATACGCAAAGCGAAGCAGTTAATTTTGATATAACTTGTATTAACTTGCTGCGCAGGGCGGATAAGCGAAAGTTCATCAAGAAACAATTAAGCAGAGCAGGTTTTGATTTTAAAATTTTTCCTGCAATTGATGGTTTGATACTTAACCATCATCGGTTGGTTGCTGAAGGCATATTGGCACCAGATAATTATTGTCCCGCTACCAGTAAGCCATTAACCTCAGCGCAAATTGGTGTTTACCTTTCTCACTACGAATTATGGAAAGCAGCGCTCCGATCACCCAATAAAATATCCCTCATTCTCGAAGATGATGCGTTATTGACGTGCGACAAGCTAACTTTGCAGGAATATGCGCGGCATATTCCTGCCGATACCGATTTATTTTTTATTAATCACAGAAAAAACAAAATAAAACATGTCAGCTTGCACGCATCGAAGTTTGCTTGTCATTTTTGGGGATTGACTGCCTATTTTCTTACTAAGCAAGGTGCGGAGAAGCTGATAGCCATGTCTTTGCCAATTCATAAAAGCGCCGATGAATCCATTAGCGAGCTCAACGAGATTGGCAAGCTCAACTGTTATTGTTCCCGGCAAGAGTTGGTGGTGGAATGCAGCAACCCTAAGGATGCAAAGAACTTCCGTTTCACGAGCGATATTATCAGCAGGATACAAAAGTAGCCCGATAGGTTTCGCGAATGCAGCCATTTTACAAAAGATTTATTTGCTGGATATTTTTGCCGGTGTTAGAAATTCAGACTGCAATAAGTAAGGCCGAGCGAGTCCGTAGCCTTGTACATAGTCGACCCCCATCTCTGCTAATAGCTTTAAGGTCTCATTATCTTCAACCCACTCGGCGATCGTTTTCAATTCCATTACATGTCCAATATGATTGATAGCCTCGACCATTGCCCGATCTATTGGATCGTTAAGTATGCCTTTTACTAATCGTCCATCAATTTTCAGGAAATCCAAAGGAATATTTTTTAAAAACCCGAATGAAGACAAACCGCTGCCAAAATCATCCATAGAAAAGCGGCATCCGAGTAGTTTTAATGTCTCCATAAATTTCATGACATGTTGCAAATCTGCGAGCGCAACGTTTTCGGTAATTTCGAAACATATATTGGATGGGTTTCCACCATAATTTTTTAAACTGTGTACTACAAAATCAAGAAAATCTTCGCTGCTCAGTGCATGGGCCGAAAGATTGATGGCATACATATTTTTGGGATTGTGCTGTGTGCGGTCCTTAAGTAGCTTAAATGATTGCTCCACTACCCAGCGATCGATAGCAAGCATCTGATCGTAGCGCTCCGCAGAAGGTAAAAAAGAACTGGGGGGGATCAACTGGTTATGTTCCCCTTGCAAGCGAAGCAGAATCTCTCCATGCTCTTCGATTTCGTTTTTATCGCTAATGGCTATGATAGGTTGAAAATATAAGCGTAACCGTTGCTCTGTCAGGGCTTGTTGTATGCGTGGCAGCCAATGCATTTCACCGGATCTTTTTTGCAGTACATTATCGTTTACCTGATAAATATGAACGCGGTTTCTTCCCCTGTCTTTGGCGACGAAACAAGCGCTATCAGCGGCGCTCATTGCACTTGCAAGCCCTTCATTGTGATGGGTGATAGGGAATAAACCGATGCTGACGCCAATGGTGAAAGTTTTATCCTGCCATCTAAAACGAAAATTTTGTACCAATTCGCGTAATGCATTGGCAACCTGCACTGCTTCATTTTGGGGGCAATGTTCCAAGATCACGCCGAATTCATCGCCGCCTAGTCTTGCCAGCGTATCGCGTGTGCGCAATTTGGAATGCAGTAATGCCGTTACTTGGCGTAACAATTCATCACCTGCGCTATGTCCGCAAGTATCATTAATGACTTTAAATTGGTCTAAATCCAAAAACAGCAGTGCGTGGGTATCGTGCTTGCGGGTTGAAGTTAGAATTTTTCCGAGTCTATTTTCAAATTCATCGCGGTTTAATAAGCCGGTCAGAGAGTCGTGTGCTGCTTGATACGCAAGTTTTTGTGTTAATTTACGTTGCTCTGTTACATCCCGGAAAGTCAGCACAGTTCCGATTACGGCTCTGCGATCATTCAGAATTGGCGCAATGGAATAATCGATAAAGCATTCATGATTATTTCGTTGTACCAACAAGCTTTCCTGATTTCTGCATGATTCCCCGGGTGTGTGTAGGCACCTGTTAAGTGGGTGATTCTCAACCAAAGTATCGGTGATGGCGTCTTTTAGGCGAAAAATATCTTGTAACAATGCGCCATTTGCGTCTTGGTTTATCCAGCCTGTATATAATTCCGCAATGGGATTTAGGTAAGTTATTCTTCCCATTGAGTCTGTAGTAATGACTGCATCGCCAATGCTGGCCAGCGTGACCTGGAAAAGTTCTTTTTCCTGTTGCAGAACATCTTTTGATAAAGCAAGCGCAGCCGTGCGTTCAATCACTCGTTGTTCCAATTCTTCCTTAGCGCACTGCAATGCATGGTGTGCCCTATCTTTTTCGACGATTTGTTTTTGTAACTCGAAATTGATCACTTTCTGACGATTCTTAGCAACGTACAGGCGATTTAATAACTCGAAATTATCGAATCTTAAACTCAGTGAATCGGTAATGGTGCGATGGAGCCGATGCGAGATCCTCCCCATCATCATTACAAAAAACAGAAAAGTGAAAGCTATGGGTAGGCTGGTATCGTTATTCTGATTCAATATTAGATAAGTGAAAGGGAGAATGGTTGGTATGGCAAAGACAAGGAAGGCACTGCGATACGACGATAACGTTGCCATGGCACCTGCGATCATACCGCCCAGCAAGTAAGCAAGAAATAGTTGATGCAGGGTACTGCTTGATACGAAAAAAATCCCTCCCGCTAAACCCCAAAGTATCCCGGATAGTAGAAGGCCTGCAATAAAAAAACGCCCCCAGATTCTTGATTCAATAGTAGACGGATTGTTGCGAAAATACGATTGAATGACAAAAAACCGAATGACTGCAAGCACATAGATAGCAGCAAGCCAGCCTAAAGCCCAGTGTTTCGATATATGATTATAAAAAACAAATACCAGGACCAGGGAAATGATTAATGTGGCAAGTAACGCCTTATTTGCTTGCTGATAAAGTAGTTTTATTTGTTCAGCAAGCAGTGCCGCAGAGTGATCCGATTGGTGAAGACCGGATTCTTCCTTGTAAGCGTCCAACGGCGATTCATTCTGATCATTTTTCATGGCACTAGGCTATTTGCATTTGCGGATAGGTTGGATTAGTCGCTCAATTCACTAAATATATATTAGTGCAATAGGGAAATAAACTTATTTTAATTTATTGTATTTATTGCGATTGGATTTCTCTTTGAAGCTGTTTGTAACCGCTGTTTAATTTAATAAGCAGATTGAATTTTGCGGTTGTAGGAGGAGATTACGGGTTACTCAATTAAGTTGACATTCTGAAAAATATATTCGAGAATTCAATGAGGTAGCGGAATATATCGATATCATGATTACTTATAGAAATGCTGACTGGGAGTAAAATGATTCAACAGAATTACAGCGCAACACCTTTCTCCCCTCATTGTTTCCGTTATCTAGGGGGATTGTTTTTATGTTTTTCTACTGTGGCATACAGTGCCGGCATAGCCATAATGGAACAGAGTGTCAAAGAATTAGGGCAGGCATTTTCCGGTGCTCCGACTAATTTTACTGATGCCAGCATGGTGTTCTTCAATCCGGCAGCAATGAGCCAAATCCAGGGTAAGTTAGTTACTACGGCAGGGTATGTGATTGCACCGTCTGCAGTATTTCATGATAGTGCTTCGCAATTGAATCCTGCACTGGGGAGGGTGCCACTTAGTGGCAATAACGGCGGCAATTCTCCTGATCTGGTATCGGTTCCTAACATTTATTTTGTTCAGGAACTTACTCAAAGATTAGCATTCGGTTTTGGATTCAACAGTCCCTATGGTATGCGAAATAGCTATCATCCGGATTGGAAAGGGCGCTATCAGGCTCTTGATTCAGAACTCCTGACGTTGAATTTCAATCCGTCTTTATCGTTCAAGGTTACAGAACAGCTTTCAGTTGGTGCTGGTTTTAATGTCCAGTACCTCGATACCAAACTAACCAATGCAATCGATTTTGGAACTATTTGCCTGCCAGCATTGGGTTCAATTACGTGTGCCGGCCAGGGATTGTTACCACAATCTGCCGACGGTCATGTATCACTCAAAGGTGACAGTGTCGGTTTTGGTTATAATGTTGGCGCTTTTTATACTTTGAATCAGAATACGCGCTTTGGTGTCAGCTATCGTTCCAGAATTACTCATGATGTGCATGGTCATGCGAATTTTTCTGTGCCTAATAATGCTTCGGCCTTAACACTTGGCGGGAGCTTCCTCGACAGCAAGACACGTACCTCAGTCACTTTGCCGGATAGTGTGTTATTTGGTTTTTCTCACCGTTTTAGTTCTCGCTGGGAAATATCTGCCGATGCATTATGGACCCATTGGAGTTTGATCCGCGAGTTGAGAACTGATTTTTTGTCGGCGCAGCGGGATGATGTTATGGATTTGCGATGGCAGGATACGTGGCGGATTGCTGCTGGCATCAATTATTTTTCTGAGGATAATAAATGGATCTTCAGGACTGGATTTGCGTACGATCAAACGCCGGTTCCTAATTCATCGCATCGATCTCCGCGAATTCCCGACAATAATCGTTATTGGTTGACCGCAGGGGTAAGCTACGCATTGTTTAGAAACATCACGGTACATGCCGCGTATGCGCATTTATTTATGGGCGATGCCGCAATTAATCATCGCAGTACGACAGGCGATTTTCTGATTGGTCAATACGCCGAACAAATCAATATTGGCGGTTTGCAAATGGATTGGCGTTTTTGATAGGCCGTTGATGAATGCTTCCGAGGCAATCGAAACAATGTAATGCCGGTATAAAGCGCAGGTTTTGTGAAATAAGGCTGTATTTTAAGTCCGTTTTTTTACGCCACAACGGGAATGTACTGAGTTTCTCGTAGGATCCGCCATGTGTATAAGCGGTTTGGAGCGTTACCGTTTAGTATACGGATAAGGATAGATGGCCCCTATCGAACATGGTAACGCCCTCTGCTTCAAGTGTTTTGTCAAAAATGATCGAATCGAGCGCATTTAATGTTGTCCACATCGGCATCCAGGCCCGTGCATGCGGTTTTTAGAACCAGAATTCTGTTCAAACGAGCGCATTGCTTGTTCTCGGCCGCATGCCATGTTGCCGTACATAGCTGGAGCGAAAAGAAATATTTTTTCTGTCAAACCGCCACATGTTAAGCATTCGGGATTGGAAGCACTGATTGGACGGTATGCCTCGAACCGGTGTTGGCACTGAGTGCATTGATAATCATAAGTTGGCATTTTAAGTTCCTATTAACTTTTTATTATTCATTTTCTGAAATATTATGGTATGGCCACCAGCCAAAGCCAGTGGCAATTTTTTAGAATCTAACTCCAACGCGAAGGTTGCTTTTCTTTGACGCCGAATTGTGCTGCTGTGACATCGGTTCTTGCCCGTTTTTCTGCATCCCTGGTCGGTGCTCTTAAGCGGCGGGTTTCGACTTCCCAGACCCAACCGCTGATAACCACATCTTTAGGAATAAGAGGATGGTTTCTAAATGCTTCTATTGTTTTCAAACACGTTTCATCAACGTCATCCATCATGCCGATCCATTTTGCAAATGCACCTTTCTCCAGTTTCAGCTCTGGCAACGTGGGATCCATAGGGATATTGTCGGTATCGATTCCTTTGTCACGCAACATTTTTTCCAAATCGATTGCATTAGCCGACAGCATGCCGCATTGTGTATGTTGCACAATGACGATTTCCTTGGTACCAAAAAAATTGCAAGTTAACATCGCCGAACGGATCGCATCGTCGGTGACGATACCTCCCGCATTACGGAAGCAGTGAGCATCGCCCCCGCCCGGGGGAGTGTCTACTTGAATACCGAGTGCTTCATCGATTGGTAATCGTTCGTCCATGCAGGTTAATACCCACAGTTTGCGATTGTTATGCCCATCTTGTCCATGACGGCGGCGTTGAGCCCAAAGATCGTATGCGGCAACCCGTGCATTTAATTCTTCTTTGAGAGTTTTCATTATGTTAATCCTTATTGTATCTGTTGAAAGTTAAAATATCCTGAAGTTGTCTGCTTAGTTTAAGCGCGCTTATAGGGATTTGCTCGGACTCTGTAAGTCGCGCACCAGTTTCTAGGCATAACCGGTAACGCAAATTTCATGCCATTTATATCTGCCATTTCTTTTCATTAAATATCAATAGATTATTATTATATGATTGTTGTATTCGTGTAGTTATGATTCAATTAATGAAGAATTGCTTCACACACTATGCAAAGCTTATGAACAAAAATCCTCTTTCAGAATTAACACCGGTCTTCTTTTTGCAAACATTCATTCTTGAACTCATGCATGCGAGTGAGCAACAAGGGCAAGCACATTGCGAGCAGCTGATAGAGCATATCGCTAAAACTGCAGGGTGTTTTTTTGAAAAAACTTACCGGGAAAACACCGATAAACATGACCATCTCGATATTGAAAGTTATGTAGAGCTTATACTCGGTTTAAAGAATAATATTGGCGGTAAATTTTCACTGGCTACTAGCAATCAGGACTGCATAACGGTGACAAATTCTTGTTGTCCATTTGGCGATCAAGTTACCAATTTTCCAGAATTGTGTCGGATGACTTCGAGTGTATTTGGCGGCATTGCAGCCAGAAACTTCGGCTATGCCAAAGTTGAAATTAAAAAAAGTATTGCTCGTCACGATGGGAAATGCCAAGTTTGTATTTACACCAATCCACGCGCAGCGAAAGGACGTGCTGGGTTGGAGTACACTGACGCAACGTCAATGAGGGAAATTGAGGATATCAATGCGCTACATTCACGCATTGAAACAAGTATGCGGCAGCTTTGGAATAAACAAAGTAAGAGAATTTCTTATAAACATCAACAGCCTGCAATTGTTGCAAAATCTCCGGTCATGCAAAGAATATTGCAATCTATCGAAGTTATTGCCCCTACATTGGCGACGGTACTTATTCAAGGACAAACAGGCGTCGGCAAGGAATTAATCGCACGCGCCATTCATGCCATGAGTAACCGTTGCCAAAAACCTTTTATCCCCATTAACTGCGGAGCGATTCCGGAAAGTTTGATAGAAAGCACGTTGTTTGGACACGAGAAAGGTGCTTTTACTGGGGCCATCGAGGTGCATCAAGGCTATTTTGAAAGAGCTGATGGCGGTACTCTATTTTTAGATGAAATTGATTCATTGTCGCCGGCGGCACAGACTCGGCTACTTCGGGTAATTCAAGAGGGAGAAATGGAAAGAGTAGGCGGTAAGCAGACTCTAGCGATCGATGTGAGAATTATTTCTGCGACTAACCAAGATCTGGAGCAGCTTGTTAAGCAAAATTTATTTCGCAACGACTTGTATTACCGTATCAATGTTGTTCGTATAAGCATCCCTCCTTTGGCGGAACGCACTGAAGACCTACCGTATCTCGTGCAGTCGATTATTCAGCGATTGAATAAAAAATATAAGAAAGAAATTGAATCAGTCAGCCGCGAAGTGATGCAACAAATTCGGGCTTATCATTGGCCCGGTAATGTTCGTGAACTGGAAAACATTTTAGAACGCAGTCTCCTCTTTACCAGTGGCAAAGAAATAACTAAATTAGATCTGGAAATTCCATTTCCGGCTGAAAATGTTGCGCAATGGAAAGGAGTAAAGGGAAGCGCTCTTGCCAGAATCGAGCAGTCTTTCCTCGAAACGGCTTTAAAACAGCACTGTGGCGATATAAAGAAAATTTCCGAGAATATGGGAATCTCATCGCGAGCGGTTTATGCTAAATTGAAAAAATATAAGATTAATTTAGCGAATTATCGTGAAACTGTGAATGACAAATCTTAAATAACCGGATAACCGCCCGGACATACCCGGAAATGTGAGCGATTGAACCGAGAAAAACGGCCACCTTGTTGTTGCTTGATCAAGAGCTAAGAAAATAAAATATGAGATAGTCGGAAAAGACAGGCTCATACGATATGAGATTATAAATGTCACGAAGTTTTATTTTTGATAACGAAAACAGATGTTATCAGAGTGCTATGTAAGCATCTGGGAAAATGCTGCATGATTTTGCTTAGCCAACAAAGAGGCACTAAATCTTGGATGGATCAGATGCCCGATCACATACATATGTATAAAAGTTTTTTTATAATAGTGACTTAATAGCCATCAAAAAAATTTACTACGGATAATCAATGAGGAACGCAATGGATAATAAAGCAAAGATCAATTTTTGGTTTGTCATTATCGCTATCGCGAGCTTGTTGCTAATACAGAATTTATATACGCGCTATACACAGATTGAACCTATTCCATACAGCCGTTTTCAACATTTTCTGGAGCAAGGTCAAATTGCCGAAATTGCGATTACTGAGAATCAGATTTTCGGTACGCTGAAAGAAAAACATGCCGATGGTTTTAAGGATTTCGTGACGACGCGTGTTGAACCCGATTTGGCTGAAACACTGGATAAGTACAACGTCGTGTATACCGGCGTAGTGCAAAGCACGTGGCTACGCGACGTGCTTTCATGGATTGTACCGATGGTTATTTTTATTGCTATTTGGTTATTCATAATCCGGCGTATGGGTGGCAGCATGAGCAGCGGCTTGATGTCGATTGGTAAAAGCCGTGCCAAAGTATTTGTCGAGAAAGAAACCAAAGTGACTTTCAATGATGTTGCCGGCGTCGACGAAGCCAAGGAAGAATTGATTGAAATCGTAAATTTTCTAAAGAATCCGGCTGATTACAGCCGCTTGGGCGGGCGGGCGCCAAAAGGGATTTTATTGGTAGGTCCGCCAGGTACCGGCAAGACGCTATTGGCACGCGCTGTGGCAGGTGAAGCAGGGGTACCGTTTTTTTCCATTTCCGGTTCGGAATTCGTTGAAATGTTTGTCGGTGTGGGCGCGGCCAGGGTGCGTGATTTATTCGAGCAGGCGCGGCAAATGGCGCCTGCAATCATTTTTATCGACGAACTGGATGCCTTGGGTCGTGCCCGGGGTGCTTATGGATTAGGCGGCGGGCATGACGAAAAAGAACAAACTTTGAATCAGCTCTTAGCGGAGCTGGATGGTTTTGATCCCAGTAGCGGGATTGTCCTCCTGGCAGCGACCAATCGTCCGGAAATTCTCGATCCGGCTTTGTTGCGCGCCGGCAGGTTTGACCGCCAAGTGTTGGTAGATCGCCCCGATAAGGCAGGAAGAGAGCAGATTCTTGCGGTTCATGCAAAAAAGGTGAAGTTACATAGCGATGTGAGAATCGAACAAATCGCTGCGTTAACGCCCGGATTCACCGGAGCGGATCTTGCAAATCTGATCAATGAAGCCACCTTGCTTGCGACACGGCGCGGTGCGGAATCGGTAGCCATGGAAGATTTCAATAACGCCATAGAGCGTATTGTGGCAGGTTTGGAAAAGCGCAATCGCCTGTTGAATCCAAATGAACGGCGTGTAGTCGCCTTTCACGAACTAGGCCATGCCATGGTGGCATTGGCATTGCCGGGTACAGATGAAGTGCACAAAGTATCCATTATTCCACGTGGTATTGGCGCATTGGGTTATACCATTCAGCGTCCTACGGAAGATCGGTTTTTAATGACGCGCGTCGAATTGCAAAATAAGATGGCGGTGCTTCTTGGCGGGCGAGCCGCCGAGCAAGTGGTATTTGGTGAGATTTCTACGGGTGCCGCCGATGATTTGGTACGAGCCACCGATATTGCCCGTGCCATGGTATTGCGGTACGGTATGAGTGAAGCGCTAGGCAATGTTGCTTACGATCGCGAGCAATCCGTGTTTCTGCAAACCAATATTCCTGTGCCGCAGAATCGCAATTATAGCGAAGAGACCGCGTATAAAATCGATATCGCAGTCCGTACTTTGGTCGATCAAGCTTTGGTATCCGCAAGTAATATTTTAAAAAGGAACCGTCCATTATTGGATCAAACTGCAGAGAAGTTGTTGCAAAACGAAACGCTCAATCAGCCGGATATTATCACGCTAAAACAGGCTATTGCAGCGAATACGGTAAAAGCCTAAATGGAAATAATGATTATTGACTGGCAATATGGTGGGCCTTGTTATTTAAGGAAGGCGGAATTAACACGCGAATAGGCCGTGTGCTGATACTGAATTCCACAGTGCATTCGGCCTCGATATCGCGATTGCGGAAATAATCGCCATCGACTTGCAGCGGATATGATTTATTATGGAGTGTACAGGCAATTTTTTTTCCCGAGTAATACTGCATGGGCAAATTTGCCGGTTTACGTTGCAGAATTTTCATTGCTTTGACCAGTTCATGTTGGTGCTTAGCGCCCGGCAAGAAGCCGACCACCAATTCACTTTTTGATGGATTGGCTGCCGGAACAAGTTGTAAGTTTCTGGCGTATGCAGAATTGTTAGCTACGATGATATAACCGGATCCGCGATCAATAACCGGTTCTCCATCAACACGGACGGATACTGTCGGGTGATGTAAGGAGCACAATGCTTTTAACCCGTGCCAGACATAAATGGAATCGTTGAGCGGGCCTTTTCTTTTGCCGATATTTTTGACCGTTAACGAATCCAGTCCCATCGAAGCCATATGAAAAAATGGCTTTTCGCCTTGAATGTCTTGACCGCTGATCAAGCCATAAAATTGCTGCAAACAGGTTCCTGCCGCTATGGCTTCAAGCAAGTCTTGAGCACTGGTGCTCATTTCATAGGAGCGGGCAAAAAGCGATTCATTACCGCCGGGTATGGCATAAAGCGGGGTGCCGGTTTTATTGATGATATCCAGCAGCTTTCTAATGGTTCCGTCTCCACCTACCACTAC
Source organism: uncultured beta proteobacterium (assembly GCA_900696615.1). GTDB lineage: Bacteria > Pseudomonadota > Gammaproteobacteria > Burkholderiales > Nitrosomonadaceae > Nitrosomonas. The sequence continues at coordinate 5,054 of CAADGS010000024.1, read as the reverse complement.
TACCAAATCGCTTTTGGCAATGTCATCCTTGACGCGTGAATAGCCCTTCATCTTTTTTTCGGATGTACGAACAACAACATTTTTCCCCTGGTCGGATAGTTGTATTTCCAGGTGCTTCGCGAGTGCTTCCGTATTGCCTGCACTGGATATAGGATTGTAAATGATCAAAATATTGTTTGGAGATGGGATTCGGATAATCAACTGATCCGATTGGAGCGGAAAAATGTCATTCATAGTGTCTAACTGAAATCCGTTTTGTCAGGCGCAATGCAGGGATAAATTCATTTCAGGCACCAGATTAGGAACATTCAACAGGCATTACTTGCACATTTGACCAAATCTGCTCATACCATGACAGATTCACTGACGGCATACCAGCTTTTATCCATTGCACCAAATATCGTGCAGTATTGGGGTATGTAACACGGACCGCTTTAGCTGCATACAGCCATTGCTCTATCGAAGCAGAATCCATCGTGTTCATCATTTGCCCATAACCCAGAGTTTTTAATGCCAACGCATTGGAAATTTGTTCCATTTGTGCATGTACCGGTTTTACCAAGATTTTCTTACCCAGTTGCAGTGATTCGCTAGCCAATTCAAAGCCGGCGTTGCAAATTATGCCGGCACAGTTAGCCAGGTCGTTTTGAAAACCTTGCAAAGACAGCGGCTTGCAGCGTATATGCGTGTGTGTTGAAGGTACGATTTCCGGCGAGTAGTTATAAAACTCGAAATCGTTGAAAGGTGCTAACAATGATATGACATGATGTTGATCTTCAAATGGCAGATAAACGAGAATTTTGTTTGTTTGTGTTCTCTGCTGGATAGTAGGCGTTTCAATGACCGGCGGTAAAATGGGTTGATCAAAATGATGCCAGTGCAGACCGATACCTAAATCGACCGGTGCGAAATTTTTCATTACCACCTCGGATAGCCAATCATTTCCCGCACGCGGGATAGAATATTGAAAAGCATATTGGTGACTGATGCCGATGGTTTTCTTACGTTGCCGGCGTGCCGCCCATGCAGTGACAGGCTCAAAGTCACAGATTACCAAGTCATAGCTACGCAGATCGAGCTCTTTGACGTCTCTTAGAAATTTCAGAGGATTGGATTGCAACACCGTTTTGAAATGATTGATTTTGCCGTTCTGCGTGCTAAACGTTAAGCCTTCACGCCATTGGTATTCATTAAAAATCTGCATATCGAAAAATTTATCTTGCGGCCTGCCGGTGAATTGATAAGTTACGTCAAGATTTGCTGCTTGCAATTCTCTGGCCATAATCCGACCACGTGTGATATGACCGTTGCCTGTTCCTTGAATGCCATAAAAGATTTTCATGATCGCTCAATTCCTAAGTCGATGTGTATGGCTACAGCTTTAGTATTTGATTGAAAGTTCCTGTACTTTCCAGCTAATTGGCTTTGTAATAAGCGAAGAAAGTGTAGCGGTCTGTCATGACAAAAAAATGACGTTAATAAGGCATTCGTATGACATTTTTTTGAAAATCTGCCGGCATTGAATTGAACAGACGTCATATGAAGAATGAAAATCCGTTGCATTAATTATTCAACCATTGCTCAATTTGTTGCCGTTGATTGGCATACCATTGCTTGCCGATGAGTAGCGCTTTTCTTAGTAATACCGGATTGTTAGCTGAATCCATATTGTCTGGCATATCGAAATTTTTCAGACAATCATTGATATAAAGCAATCGATTACCTAACATTTCGTTAGTCATTTTGACATTGGTCATCATTTTTTCCCGCAGGATAATGGAAGCGATTCCTTTGGCAGACCATTGCAAGCCACCGTATTTACGGGCCTGGATGCCATTTATGGCGAAGCTGCGCCAACCCGATCCGATGGAAAGAACCTTAATGTCACGCTCATGCCAATATTGCTTGGCATGGAGATAACTATAAAGACCTGGGTTATTCATGCCCACACCGCCATCGATGCGCCAATCACCGTCTTCCATTTGAACGGCAGGATAGTACGAGGGGGCTGCTGTGCAAGCATCGGCAATTTCACTGAGTAAAAAGTCTGGCCGAGTGTCATTGGTAAAGACCTCCAGTTGATCCCGGTTGAGATTGAAACAAGGAATCAGTATGCGTTTTTCGAGCGATGAAAGCCTCAGATTGCCTAATTCTTGCCGCATAGCCATAGTTTTGGGTTCGCCTTGATACTTAGGGCGTATTTGCAGTTTATTGAGTAGCCAGTTCAATCCGTTCCCGGTCATGATTCTCACCAGTAACTGGTTGCATTCGATGCAATGGATAATGTCTTGTGCGCGCATGCGGCGTCCCATGATCAAACAGGTAATCAGTCCTCCCGAAGATGAGCCAGCCATCATGTCGAATAGATCGTAACTTGAAGCGCCGGTATCTTCTTCTAAACATGCCAGGACGCTTAATTGAATGAGCAAATGACTGCCACCGCCATCCAGACTCAATACGTGTTTAACCGGCACGAGACGTCTCCAATATTAGCCCGTTCCACCAATGATGCCCATAATGCAAATCGGTTGTTTCTGTGTAGTGATCAGTTGCATACATTCCTCCCTGTAATACGGCCTAAGCGGCTTTTTTATTGGTGGCAGCCAATGTTTCCTGAAGCTCGTTTTTGTATTGCTCGAACCGTTCCGACCAGAATACCAATTGCAATGAGCCATCGTTGTGCTCCAGCAGAGTGGAACAACTTTCAACCCAATCACCGTCATTGCAATAAAGTATCGAATCGATTTCCCGTAACTCGGCATGATGAATGTGACCGCAAACCACTCCATCTACACCGCGATCCTTTGCCAAATGCGCCAGCGCATCTTCAAAACTGCTGATGTAGCTAACCGCATTTTTTACCCGCAATTTTAAGTACGCGGCGAGTGACCAGTATGAGAATCCGAAATATTTGCGCAGACCGTTGATATAATGATTCAGATCCAGCAGCGTGTCATAAGCGACATTTCCCAGCTTCGCAAGCCAGCGGCTGTTTTTAACAATGACATCGAATTCATCGCCGTGCATGATCAAAAGCTTTTTACCTTCATTGGTGGTATGCACGTAATCCAGATGAATTTCGACATTACCGAATACATGACCGATGCAATCGCGCATGGCTTCATCGTGATTTCCGGGAATATAAATGACTTTGGTGCCATGCTTGGCTTTTCCCAGAATCGATCGAACCACATTGGTATGGTCTTGAGGCCAGTAAGGGCTTTTTTTGATACTCCAGAAGTCGACGATATCGCCAACCAAAAATAAATAATCCGTTTCCACTGAGTGCAGAAAATGCAAGAGTGCTTCTGCCTGACAGCCGCGAAATCCAAGATGTACATCCGAAATCCAAACGCTTCTTACTTTGATTGGGGCTTTAGTCTTTACCATAAATGCCTTTTTAAGTGAGTTCGTGATGGTTTCACAGCATAAAAGGTATTTGTTAAGTTTCCTTGAAGCATTTATTAAATATTGATGAAATCTTTATTAAAATTTAAATAAAAGTATTCTTTTGTATGGATTCTTTGGTGGCGGTAGATAGATTGAAGTAAGATTTACCTTGTCAAATGAACCGAAAATTTTGCATTACGCAATCTTTACTAACCCATGCACGATATATCGACACTAAAACAATATTTACCCGAGCTCGAGCAAATCGAAACGATCGTTCAACAAGGCAATACTGCGCATTTAAAAAGCAAAGTGTTGTGTCAAGTACCGTACGGTAACAACACTTTGCCGGTTTATGCCTTAACGCTGGGCAATAGTGGAGAGGATATGCCGTGTATTACTTATGTGGCCGGTATTCACGGTTTGGAGAGAATTGGCACGCAAGTGATTACCGCTTTTCTTGAAGGTTTGCTGGAACGCTTGAAGTGGGATCGGGTTTTGGCTGACATGTTGCAACATGTCAGAATTAACGTCATACCTATCGTGAATCCGGTCGGTATGTTGAGAAATACACGTGCCAATGGCAGGGGTGTTGATTTGATGCGTAATGCGCCAGTCGAAAGCGTTGAGAAAACTATCTTACTGGCGGGTGGTCATCGCATTTCTTCTTTCTTGCCGTGGTATAGAGGCAAAGCAGGCGAAGCGATGCAGCCGGAAGCGCAAGCGCTGTGTGATTTTGTTGAACGGGAAGTTTTGTCTGCGCCATTTAGTCTGGTTCTGGATTGTCATTCAGGTTTTGGTTTTCGTAACCAAATCTGGTTTCCCTATGCCAGAAGCCGAATTGAACCGATCAAACATTTAAAAGAAGTATGTAATCTGCGCAATCTTTTCATCCAAACTTATCCGCATCAAGACTACCTTTTCGAACCGCAATCGCAGCATTATCTGGTGCATGGCGATCTATGGGATTTTATGTACTTGAGGTCGCTGAAAAGCAATAATATTTTTCTACCCTTAACCCTTGAAATGGGTTCGTGGCGCTGGATTCGCAAAAACCCTCTACAGCTCAGGCAATTACAGGGTTTATATCATCCAATCAAACCGCATCGCCTTAATCGAGTATTGAGAAGTCATCTGATTTTGATGGAATTTTTGCTGCATGCCACGTTGTCTTATCAAGATTGGATTAATAATCGTGAAGCCGCAGAGCTGGAGCAACAGGCTCTGATGTTATGGTATTCATGACGGATTGCGCTCATTTTGTTCTGATTCGCGGCCTATTGCGCGATGCCAGACACTGGGGGGATTTTATTGATGCATTGCAGCAACGTTTTCCTCGCAGCTTGATCAATACTCCCGATGTTCCCGGTAATGGACGGCTTTACCATGCTGCGAGTCCAACAACCATAGCGGCAATGACCGATGCATTGCGCGGGCAGATAACGGCCAGCTATCCGCTAACGCTGCTTGGCCTCTCCATGGGTGGAATGATCGCAATCGATTGGATGTGCCGTTATCCAAATGAAGTGAAAGCCGCCATTTTGATCAACACCAGTGTGAAGCCGCTATCTCCGTTTTATCAGCGTTTACACTGGATGGCTTACCCCCGTCTTTTTAGAATGATTGTCCATACTCCTGCAGAACGGGAAGCAGATATTCTGAAT
>CAADGS010000023.1 GCA_900696615.1 uncultured beta proteobacterium | reverse complement strand
TTAAATTAAATGGCTCAGCAGAAACCAATTCCCGGAACAGGTTCAGCCGCATTCGAAGTGCAATTTTTTTTCCGGGATTTACAAGCAGGAATCATCACTGGCGCAATGGCTATTCCACTAACGGCGGGTATTGCGTTAATGTCGGATTACCCCATCAAAGTGGCATTGGCAACAGTTGTATTCGCATGTTTTATCGGTTGGGCTAATGCTTGGTTCCGTCCTGGAAATTATATTGGGGCACCTGGCGTTGCAGCTGGCTTGGCACCTGTTCTTGCACTGGGTGTAGCCAATTTTGGTATGGAAAATATGGCATTTGTCATTTTTATGACCGCGCTCATGCAAGCCATTATCTGGAAATTCGATCTGCAAAAATACATTCTCATGGCAGTACCTGAATATCTGGTTGAAGGATTACTGGCAGGCGTAGGATTAAAAATCGCTCTCAACTTCCTAACCATGACATATGAAATTACAGACAATCAGGCGACCGATGCATTCTGGAATGGCGCCCGCATTCAAATTATCATATTATCTATAATGGGATTTACAGCATTCATGTATCTGTTCATTCGCTTCCAGGCGACGCAACCGGCCATTCCGTATTTCTTCTTGATGATCGGGGGCATATCTTTGGCACAATTCATTACTCTGCCGATGCTGCATGTCGAAGATACTCCGTTAACCGTAGCGTTACCGTTGCCACAATTCGATAGCGCATTGACTTGGCTGTATGTCATCGGATTTGCCGCCATGTTAGCAACCATTGACGTCATTGAACAAGTCATGAGCAACGCCGCCATTCAGAAAATCGACCCCTTGCAACGTAAATGCAATACTAATAATAGCTTATTGGCCATCTGGATCGCCAATATGGGAGCGAGCTTTTTTGGTGGCATGACAAATCTTGACGGTCTAGCCAAAAGCACGACTAATAAGCTTGCTGGAGCCTACACCAAATTCTCGGTACTGGTTATCGGCTTAGTTATCCTATTTTTTGTCTTAAATACTCAATTCTTGGAATATATTCCGAAATTTTCCTTGGCCATAATCATGATTTTCACTGGCTGGAAAATGATGATGGGGTTATTGCATGTAGCGCACTATGGCCAATATCAATTGATGCTCGCTACCGTGTGCGCTTTGCTCGTTTATCGTTTAGGTATTTTTGAAGGACTCTTATTGGCGCTGGCCATTCATGGATTTGTTAATTACGTTGTGCTTTATCATGTACACAATATTAAAACCGGTGCCATTATTAGAAAATATTTGAAGCGCTTTTCCATCGGAGGGGGTGCCGATTAAGCTTTGCTCTCAACAAACGACCCGTGTGCCGGTAAAGAAAGAATAGCCTCCGCATTACTGGGTGAAAAAACCTTTTCTGCTGCTTGCTGCCACGGCAACCAAATAAAATTCAAATGTTCGCGCGGAGAAACCCGGATACTTCTAACTGTTGGCAAACATAAACCGAAAACATGTTCGGTATTGAATTGCACATCCGGACCATAGCGCCAGCGCCATTCCTCATAAATTTCGTATTGATTTTCAACGTGCCAGTCGGTCAATTGATAACCTGAAGCATTTAAGCCTGTTTCTTCGCTAACTTCGCGCAATGCCGTATCAACCAACGTTTCACCAGCATTCTGACTACCGGTCACCGATTGCCAGTAACCGGGATGATCTGCACGTTCCAGTAGTAATACCTGTAAATCAACCGTATGGATAATCACCAAAACGGAAACCGGTATTTTGTACATGGGTGGGATTTGTTCCAATTCCCGCTAACTTTGCTTTAAATCAACCTGACGCAAACGGATATTTAATTCTCGAAGTTGCTTTTCATCAACGGCACTGGGGGCATGCGTAAGCAGACATTGGGCACGTTGCGTTTTTGGAAACGCGATCACATCGCGGATCGATTCCGCGCCAGTCATCATGGTCAAAATGCGATCCAGGCCAAATGCAATGCCGCCATGAGGCGGAGCACCATACTGCAACGCTTCCAGCAAAAAGCCAAACTTCTCCTGCGCTTCCTGTGCGGAAATATTCAATGCGCGAAATACTTTGGACTGCACATCCTGACGGTGAATCCGCACCGATCCTCCGCCAATTTCCGAACCATTCAAAACCATATCGTATGCCTTGGATAACGCTTTGCCAGGTTCCAATTCCAGCAGATCCTCATGTCCGTCGGCCGGCGACGTAAACGGGTGATGCAAAGCTTGCCAGCGGTTTTCTTCTTCGTCCCATTCAAACATTGGAAAATCCACAACCCACAACGGCTTCCAACCTGACTGAGCATGCCCGTGCTGATGCCCGATCTTAATGCGCAATGCACCTAAGGATTCGTTGACGATTTTGGCTTTATCCGCGCCGAAAAAGATGAGATCGCCATCGTTTGCTTGCGTGCGCGCAAGAATTGTTTTAATCGTTTCTTCCGGCAGGAATTTCAGGATCGGTGATTGCAATCCTTCCACACCGCCAGCCAAATTATTCACTTTGATATAAGCCAGCCCCTTTGCACCGTAAATGCCTACAAACTGGGTGTAATCATCGATTTCCTTCCGAGACAATTCTCCACCTTTCGGTATACGTAACGCAGCGACACGGCCATCAGGTTTTTCTGCCGCTTCGCGAAATACCTTGAAAGTCACATCTTTCATGATGTCGGTCAATTCGGTAAATTCCAGCGCAACTCGCAAATCCGGCTTATCCGAACCGTATTTGAACATTGCATCGGCATAAGTCAGCCGAGGGAACGGATTAGGCAAATCCACATTGCTCACGGTTTTGAACAAGCTGCGGATCATCTCTTCCATCAACGCCATAATCTCATCGGCTGACAGAAACGACGTTTCAATATCGATTTGTGTAAACTCCGGTTGCCGGTCAGCCCGCAAATCTTCATCGCGGAAGCATCGCGTAATCTGATAGTAACGGTCAAAACCCGAGACCATCAGCAATTGCTTGAACAATTGCGGCGATTGCGGTAAAGCAAAAAAATGCCCCGCATTAACCCGCGATGGTACCAGATAATCGCGCGCACCCTCTGGGGTAGACTTGGTCAAAATCGGCGTTTCAATATCCAAAAATCCGTGTTGATCGAGAAATACGCGCGCCGCCATCGCAGCCTTATGACGCAAGCGGAGATTCGATTGCATCGCCGGACGCCGCAAATCCAAATAACGGTGCTCGAGCCTGACCGCTTCGCTAATTGTGTCATCATCCATCAGAAAAGGCGGAGTGAGCGAAGGATTCAATACTTCGATGGTTGCAACGAGAATCTCTATTTCACCGCTGAATAATGAGGTATTGATGGTACCCTCAGGGCGTTTCCTCACCTTGCCGCTAATTTTCAGCACAAATTCATTGCGTATTTTTTCTGCGGTTTGGAACGTTTCAACATTGTCAGGATCGCACACAATCTGCACCAGTCCTTCGCGATCGCGCAAGTCAATGAATATCACTCCGCCATGATCTCTACGCCGGTGTACCCAACCAAACAAGGTAACGGTTTGGTCAAGATAGCCGGCATTAATGGCGCCACAGTAATTTGTACGCATAATTATTTAAATTCAATTCGTTGAGTTAAAGATTGTTTTATTGACACCACCACAGCAGCACCACGAAACTGCAATCAATCCGCAGCAGGTTGCGTGGATACAGTGCCATTTTCTTTTTTTACCGCTGTATCCGAACTAGAAGCGACTGATCCCGTAGACGGCGTACTCTCGGCATTTTCTTTTGTAACAGGCTTGCTATCGATTGCTTTGGCTTTGTTATTCTTAAAGTCCGTTACATACCAGCCACTACCCTTTAATTGGAATCCTGCAGCAGAAATGCGCTTGACATAGTCATTACTGCCACAAACAGGACAAACTGCAATGGGTGCATCGCTAATCTTTTGTATATGTTCTTTCTCGGCACCGCATGAATTGCAAAGATATTCATAAATAGGCATATAGACCCCCAACAATTCAAAATTGAGAAATCGCGCATTATACCCTAACCGGTTTAATTTTAAGAGGTTAATGCAGCTTACAAACCGTTTTGGCAAACACGTACATGAATTAATTGCGGGCCAAGCGACCAGGTTCTGTAGATCAACATGCAATGAATGATTAAAAAAACAAATCGCTAGATACGATAACTTTGATTTTTTTTCAAAGAAATCTCGCAAATATTATTTTTACCATCAATCGAGCTGTTCCTAGCAAATATCTTTTTGATTGGTACTCACCTCATACCTGTTCTTGAGCAGAAAAAGGGTAGAAAAACAGCTCATTACAACGAAATGATCATCAAGATAGACTGTTACGATGCGTGCTTGGATTTTTCCATGAAACATTACTTAAATTACTTTAGATCTTGCATCGTGAGTGAGCTTGACATCTTAAAAAGGGGAAACATTATGAAGTTAAAAAGCGAAACGCATCAATTCACTAGATTTACAGTTTCATTGGCACTATGCGCTTCATTTTCAAGCCATGTCTCGGCAGGCGCCGAGCCTTTTGTAGGTGAAATCAACTTTGTAGGATTCAATTATGCCCCTGCCGGATGGGCCAAATGTGATGGTCAGGAATTATCGGTTAATCAAAATGCAGCGCTATTTTCCCTTTTAGGCACAGCTTATGGAGGCGATGGCGTTAAAACTTTCAAATTACCGGATATGCGTGGCCGGGTTCCCGTGCATCAAGGACAGGGCTTGGGGGGCAGCAACTATTCTATGGGACAAATCGGTGGAAATGAAAACATCACATTATCTATCAACAACATGCCTGCACATAGCCATCCGGCAACCGCCCTATCGACTTCAACTTCAACCATGGATTCAGGCGCCCAAGCAATCTCTACGCTCAAAGCTGCTAATGTGACAGGGGACGCCCCGGCTGCGGCCAATAACGCGATTGCCAATTCTTCCGCTTCTCTGACGAAAATATACTCCTCCTCCACCGTACCGAATGTCAACATGCACCCGGCTTCTATTCAAACTACTTTAAGCAATCTTAATATTGCGACAACGACAACTACCACTGTAACAGTGGGGAATAGCGGAAATTCACAACCGATTTCAATCCTACAACCTTTCGTAGTAGTCAATTGCATCATTGCAACTGATGGGATTTATCCCGCTAGGCAGTAATCATTATATTGTTTGATGCACGAATTGTTCCATGAAAGATAAATCCTCAGGGCTGATTCACATTTTGCAATCATGAAAAAAATTATATTGACGGTCAGTGCTGTCATGATGTTGTACACCGGCACTCATGCAGCGCAACCCAATACCGATATGGACCTGAAAGAGGCTCAAACTGCATTGGCTAGAGGTGATTATGAGACAGCATTTGCAAGTTACCACGTAGCTGCACAACAAGACAAAAATCCACTGGCGCAATTTACCATCGGACTTTTCCATCAAAACGGCTGGGGGCGAGCCATTAATCCAGTAGTCGC
>CAADGS010000022.1 GCA_900696615.1 uncultured beta proteobacterium | reverse complement strand
TCGACAGTATCCGCCAAACCCGCGCATGAAGATTCGATCAGCGCCGTCAACTTTGCGATATCCAAGGGCACTCTTTGACCGTTTTCCACAACATAACGCGTTTCAAGTGTCGTTTCCGCGGCGGATTTTTGTTTCAGCTTAGCCCGTTCGCGCGCCCGTTCCTCACGATAAAGCACGTAAGCGCGCGCCACATCGTGTTCTCCGGAGCGCATCAAAGCCAGCTCGACTTGATCCTGAATATCTTCGATATGAAAAGTACCGCTATCCGGCTGACGACGCAGCAGCGCATTGACCACATCGCTGGTCAAACTTGCAACGACTTCACGCACTCTTACCGATGCCGCCCCTTGGCCGCCATCGACTGCTATAAAGGCTTTGGTCATAGCCACTGATATCTTGCCCGGTTCGAATGTGACGACTGCTCCGTTGCGGCGGATAACTTTGTATTGGGTAAACCGCGAATGTTGGATGCCGGCGTCAAAATAATTTTGATTTTCGGACAGATGCTTGAGGTTGGTGTGTTCAGTAGCAAGTTGCATGAATGATCTCCCCTGACTGATTATTTACGGTGAACAAAAAAATTTGCGATTAAACAATCAAATATCATTTTTACTAAAACCACAACATATAGTGTTAAAAGTAAAAACACAACCATACTAATGGTGCGACCAGCGATTTGTCAAGCTTGATTGCCAACATTTATTGATATGCCTTGATTGATCAAGCATTCAGGTGTTATTGTAAAAACCGATCCAATTCCCATATAGTCCGTATAACCGATCATTAATCTTTCACGGAAGCAATTTATGCGCAACTATCTATTAATTCTGGCACTTGTCGGTTCACTCACATTGAGTGGGTGTGGTTACAACACCTTGCAATCGACCGATGAGCAAATCAAAGCAAGCTGGGCGGAAGTACTCAATCAATATAAGCGCCGCGCTGACTTGATTCCCAATTTAGTCAATACCGTCAAGGGATTCGCTGCGCAGGAAAAAGACGTATTAGTGGGTGTCACCGCTGCACGTTCCAAAGTTGCCGGTATTCAAGCCACGCCGGAACTCATCAATGACACGGAAGCATTTGCGAAATTTCAAAACGCGCAAGGAGAATTAACCAGCGCGCTTTCGCGTTTGCTGGTGGTGGTGGAAAAGTATCCCGAGCTGAAGTCCGATGCCAATTTTCGTGACTTGCAAGCGCAATTGGAAGGTACAGAAAACCGTATTACCGTGGCTCGCAATCGATATATCAAAGCCGTGCAAGAATACAATATCGTCGTGCGCTCTTTTCCCAGCAACCTAACCGCCATGATGTTCGGTTTTCAGACAAAACCAAGCTTTACTGTCGAAAACGAGCAGGAAATTTCTGTTGCGCCGAAGGTTGATTTTAATAGACAAGAAACCAATCAATAATAATTCAGGATAACGCCATGCTAGTCGTCAAATCAGCACAGTTTTGGATGAAAATTCTGGCGCTTATCGCAGCGACCATGCTTGCAGCAGGCGTCCGGGCTGATGTCGCGATCCCGCCCCTAAAATCCCATGTTACGGATTTAACCGCAACGCTTCCTGCTCATGAAATCAATCGATTGGATCAAATCTTAACGGCTTATGAAAACAAAAAAGGTAGCCAGATTGCAGTTCTGATTGTACCGACTACGCAACCTGAAACGATTGAGCAATATTCGCTCCGCGTCGTTGAAGCTTGGCAATTGGGACGCAAAAAAATTGACGACGGCGTACTGCTACTCGTCGCAAAAAAAGACAAAGCGCTGCGCATCGAAGTGGGCTACGGTCTAGAAGGCGTATTACCCGATGCCACGGCGAAGCGGATTATCGAAGAAATCATCGTACCGCACTTTAAAACAGGCAATTTTGCACAAGGTATCGATGCCGGAATTCATGCAATTTTAAGACTGATCGAAGGAGAAACCTTACCGCCAACTCAGCGCAGCACCGCTCATTCCGATGTTGCCAATATCGATAACATCTTATTCATCGCCATTGGGTTCATTGTATTTGGAAGGTTATTGCAATCGCTATTGGGACGCTTTGCCGGATCGGCAGTAACCAGTGTCGGTGCCGGATTTGTTGCCTGGATACTGTTTTCGTCGATCGCAATCGCTGTAATAATCGCCATCTTTGCGTTTATTGCGGGCCTTTTTCAATTTAGCGATTACGGTGTGTATAGAAATGGCCGCCAAAATTGGCCTCGCGATCATTACTGGGGAGGTGGCAGTAGCGGACGAGGCGGGTTCGGCGGAGGATTTGGCGGTGGCGGTGGTGGCTTTGGCGGTGGCGGCGCATCGGGGCGATGGTAATCATGAATCTCGTTCGCGTGATGCGTCACTTTTTAACGGGGCAATTGGCAGTGCGCCGGATTTTTCCACAAAAATCCTTAGCCCATATCGAGCAAGCTATCATGCACTCGGAAACCAGCCATGAAGGTCAAATTTGTTTCGCTGTGGAAGCCGCATTAAATACCCTGCCCTTGCTCAAAAAGCAAACTGCCCGGGATCGGGCAGTGGAAGTATTTTCGCGATTACGCGTTTGGGACACCGCAAACAATAACGGTGTATTGATTTATGTGCTGCTTGCCGATCGAGATGTCGAAATCATTGCCGATCGTGGCATCGATTGCAAAGTGACACACACCGAATGGGAAACGATTTGCCGTGAAATGGAAGTATTATTCCGGCTACAGCAATTTGAAGCAGGCGCCATCGCAGGAATCAATCAAGTAGGCCTGCATTTGCAAAAGCACTTTCCCGCACAATCGAATCGCAATAAAAATGAGCTTGCGGATAAACCGGTCATTTTATAATGAAGAAATTTTGCAATCCGTTTTGAGATATCTTCAATCCCGCCTTTGTGAAAACCGCTGAAACTAAAAAATTTCTCGAACGAACTAATCAAAAGATTGTGGATTTCCGTCTTGCGCCACGGCAAAAGGCAACTCCTGTTGCGAAAAAGTGTTTTTGCCGCTTACAGAACGCGTCGATATCAATGCACTGACTTTTATTCCCAGTAAGCGAAGTTTTTTCTGTAAAGCCACTCGCCGCAGGCATTCTCTCCCCGCACGGCGGATTATTACAGGATCGGCCGTATGCGTTGCAAGTGTGAAATCACGTGTAACGGTCTGGAAATCCTCAAATCGCAGCTTAATACTAATGGTTCGTCCGATATAACCTTTGCGATTTAAATCGTTAGCAACTTGTTTGCAGAGCGCTGTAAAGGCTTCGGATAAAACTAAGCGATCAAAACGGGGATGAAGATCATGCTCAAAAGTTGTTTCACGGCTAATGGATTTGGGTTCAGCATGCGTAACGACAGGACGCCTGTCAATTCCATGAGAAGCTTCATGCAACCAAGCCGAGTAGCTGCGGCCAAAATGGGTTTGTAAAAGGCTGATGTCCGCCTTTGCCAATTCTGCAATCGTTGTAATGCCAAGAAATTCGAGCTTCTTGGCAGCCTTAGGACCTATGCCGTTAATTTTGGTTACCGAGAGCGGCCAAATGCGGAACGGAATGTCGGATGGTTGCAAAATAGTAAGGCCATCGGGTTTCTCCAAATCCGAGCAAATTTTTGACAATAATTTGTTGGGGGTAATTCCGATCGAACAAGTCAGCCCCGTTGCATGCTTAACCGCTCCCTTAATTCGATGTGCCAACGTCAGAGAATCTTCCTCCAAATTGCTCAAATCCAGATATATCTCATCAATACCGGAATCCTCGATTTGCGCAGTAATCGTTGTAATGGCAGCTTTAAAAAGACGCGAGTAATGGCGGTAAATATCGAAATCAACGGGTATAAGAAAAGCATCGGGCGCCAATTGCGCAGCTTTCATCGCACTCATGGCAGAAAATATGCCCAATGCACGCGCTTCATATGTCGCGGTTGTGATGACGCCACGGCCATTATAATCGCGTAATCTGAAGAAAAACCGGGTGCCGTCGGATTGCATGATTGGTTTGTGTTCATCCCGCCCAGCGATGACTACAGGCTGACCACGCAACTCCGGATAACGTGTGAGTTCAACGGATGCATAAAAAGCATCCATATCGAGATGGGCAATGCGGCGCGATAAAATATCCATAATTTTTTTAACAGACTTTAATGGAATTATTTTTCACGATTATAAAATTTACAATCCACATTTTTATTTATAGGGATTTTAATCAATATTCTTTTATAATCAGAAAAAATGGCTATTACTAACACCGATATATCAATGAGCGTATGAAAAATTTCCTGACAAGCAAGTATCAAATCTATACCCGGTTACTAGGGATTATCACGTTAATGGGTATTTCTGCTGTAACGCAAGCGCTACCTGAAGAATGCCAGGATTTATCGGCGCCTGTAACGTACATTGAGACAAACGGACTAGTTTGCATGCAGAAAGTGATCGTTGCCGACGAAGCTGGCAATCAGCAATTTTTTAAGGCGTCTTTGCAGTGGCTAGGAATGGACAATCCGAATCGATTTAAATTGGAAAGTGTGGAATTGGATACCATTTCAGAATTCAATAGCCCGATTTTTTCGGAAATCAACGGATTACTAACGTTACCCAAAGTCGACATCCCTAAACTATTCGGTACGGAACGATACGTTGTTAATTTGATGTTGGTACCGGATAGCGAAAACATTGGCGATACATTGTTTGAACTGACCAAAGTCGATATTTACAGCAATCCTGATTATGTTCCTGGGAGGGACTGGAAACCCTATGGTATGTTACTCCCCAACGAAAGACGAGCCGTAGACATTCTCGGACGTTCTATTCCCTATGCGCAACTTGCTGATGCCATTTATGATTTTGATAACGTAACAGTCGGCTCCTGGGAATTGATCAAATCTACCGGTACAAACACAGGGATGGATGCGGGTGTTTATAGGAATAACGATACCTTGGAATTGGTAATCGCGTTTCGTGGCACCGATACCTGCGATTTTCCATGTTCGATCAAGGAATTGAATGACCTTCGTCTTGATGTTACTGCTGATACGGCCATTGGAATTGGTACAGTCAGCGATCAATTCAAGGACGCGTTCAGTTTTGCGCAAGATATCGTGAATGGCAACCCGGGAAGCAAAATTATCGTTACGGGTCATTCATTAGGCGGCGGCTTAGCACAAGCGGTTGGTGCAACCTTAGGACTTGAAACCTTTGCATTCAATTCCTCACCAGTCCCCAATCGTTTCTTTGATACGTATACCATCACTCTGCCAGAAGAACAGCTCCAAGATTTAATTTTTGTCATTGCCGATATCCACGATCCCGTTTCCAATACCGATGAAACCGGACAATTCTATACAGATTCCCAGCACGTAACCGGGTTAATTCAATTTAATTTTGAGTTGAAAGAAATCATACCTAGTCACTCGGTGGATCTAAACGATTTAAGATTCGATCGGCACAGCATTACAAAATTTTCTGAAAATACAGTAAATTTAATCAGCTTATATCAAGCGGGCTGGTAAATACCTGCGTTGGCAAAGCTACCCCCGCTGCGCCTGAACACTAATTTCCCTTCATTGCCGCAAATTCAACTCCCTGAATCCGTTTAGAATTCTCTTGGTTTTTTTAATTCTGGATAAATCTTGTCCAATTCCTTCTACAGGCAATTTCATAGTCATCGAGTGCTACTTAGTCAGCCCTGAGATACCCCTAAGCACTTGATATTAGTTATCAATACACTGTTTATTGGTAATCATAACGACCGAGAATGTTAAAATGGCGGTGTATTTCTGGTCTAAATGGTGATTAAAAATGCTAAGAAATAGCAGTACGATTCATCAACCGATTCCGTTTGGAACAGATTGGTAACTGGCGATCAAGATTATCGATCGCCTCAACAAGACTGCCAAATCCCACGGTATTTCACAGCGGCGTACTTTTGTCAAAGAAGTGAAGTCACTGCGCTTGGATATTCGGCACTACCGGCATGTGAAGAAAAGAGCGAAGGCGAAACGAGCGTTGAAGCGACTCAGAACCATTGCAGGTATTTTCAGGCGGGAGCTCAGAAGAGAGTTGCCGCAGTACTGTTTGTTTGAATGCTATCAACGGGAT
>CAADGS010000021.1 GCA_900696615.1 uncultured beta proteobacterium | reverse complement strand
GTTGAGAAGGCTTATTTTATGCGATCTGATTCTGATAAGATTTTCCAGTCGTAATTTATACAAAGTCCGGTTCATATGCACAACGCTCAGTCCCAACGTATCAGCCAATAAGCTCTGGGTGATTGGGAGATAAAAAGACCTGTTATCGGTCAATCCTACAATTTTTAACCGGTGATACAGTTCGAGCAGTAAGTGCGCAGTCCGCTTATAAGCCGAACGGCGTCCGATCCGCACAATTTGCTCGGCCATCGTTGAATCTTCACGGCCTAGCATCCAGGCATAAAACAAACCCAGCCTTGGTTGAGTGGAAAACAATTCCATCAAGTATTCCGGCTTGTACACGCTTACGCGCAAACCCGTGAGAGCCGCAACCGAATAATTCACTTTCGGCATCACCAAGGCAAACGGACTGATAATATCGCCCGGAAGATAATAATTGATAACCTGCCTGCTGCCATCGTACAGATCGCTATAGCGATAAGCCCAGCCATGCGTCACGATAAAAGATGATTTATGGATGTCTTCTTGCCTAAGAATAACTTTTCCTTTGGTTATCATTTTCTTACTCGCGTGCATCTTTAGCAGCAGCTCGGCTTCTTCTACATTAAGCGCCTGAAGATAACCAAATTTCTTTAACAACGGGGGCAAAATCTCATTAGATGAACTATGGGGCGATTTACTATCTTCCATGAAATTATTTCCACAAAATCGGATTAATCCTAAAATTTTGAAAATCAGCAGGTATTACTTTCAAAAATTGCACCCATCGGCAGCAAATTTTAATATCTAAATAAGTTATTTTGCGTTGCGTTACGCAATTGTTAAAACGCAGTAGCCAGCAAGTATAGCATTTACCTAAGCTTTTCAAGGGGTAATCAAGATAATTCGGCAAGCGAAACTAACCTATGCCTGATATTTTCCGGGCGGAATCATGGCACTAGCAATAAAAGTGGCCGCATGGCTCACTCTTATGGCTAGTGAAGATAATAAAACATATTGCAATAAGTCTTAAACGAAGGATTTTTAAATTTGAGGCATTAGCTCATGGAAGGGAATAAATTTTCGGCGTATAACACCGCAATTATTACGTTTGAACCGACACCAGATTTGCTTCGGCATCAAAAACACTTTTAATCTGCTCCAAGTAAGTACCCTTGTATTCAGCGACCTGCTTTAATTTATCGATATTCACGAGACTAATGTGGTGCGATCTGATTTTTATTAAATTTGCAAGGCGCAATCTATACAAAGTCCGGTTCATATGCACAACGCTTAACCCTAGCGTATCCGCCAATAAATTCTGCGTAACCGGCAAATAAAAAGAATGCTCTTCTGTAAGACCGACTATTTTCAAGCGATAGTACAATTCAAGCAATAAATGGGCGGCACGTTGATAGGCAGAACGGCGGCCAATCCGCACGATTTGTTCGGCCATCGAAGAATCCTCTCGTCCCAGCATTCCTGCATAAAACAAGCTCAATCTGGATTGGGTGGAAAACAATTCCATAAGATAACCGGGCTTGCATATACTTACCCGCAAAGGCGTAATGGCCGCAACGGAATAATTGAGTGTTGGCATGGCCAACGCAAAGGGATTAATGATGTCGCCTGGAAGATAATAATTGATAATCTGCCTACTACCATCGTACAAATCCGCATAGCGATAAGCCCAGCCATGCGTCACGATAAAACAATCCTTATGGATATCTCCCTGCTTCAACAACACTTTTCCTTTTGCAAAAGCCTTTCTTGTGGCATGCATTTTCAATAGCAAATCAACTTCTTCAGGATTGAGAGATTGTAAGTAAACGAGCTTTCTCAACAATGGCGGCAACGCATCGTATGCCAAATTACCCGATAAACCACAATATTCCGTTTTTGGTTGAATCATGATATTCACCTTTCAAATGTTATTGATTGGAAACCACATGATCCGCGAAAGGTCGATTGCGGTCGGTACGTAACCGCACATTAAACAAAACTGTGCCGGCAACTCAAAAACACCAACCGGGGAAATGAGTAGTTACGCTGCAACTGCAAACCAAACATACTCAGGTAACCGGTAAGCTTTTACCGCCATACAAAACGATATATTTTTTACTCTCCACACACCGGCCAATCTTGAAAAACGGTCATAACAACCGAAAACAAAGGTCGTTCAGATCTGATAGACGAGGCAGCATAAACAAACAGTAGCATGATCCCGATTCACTGCAAGTTTCAGGTAGGTATCGGACTAATTTTGCGGTTTATTGATTTAGATCAATAAATTTTACTCTTGCACGACAGATTTTTTGATCTGAATCAATAAATCGGACCTCGAGTCGGTTAACAATTCAGTTTCCGTTAATTGTTAATGATAATTTTGGAGGTAACAATGGAAATGCTAGATAAAGAAGATACGATTACATTTAAAAAATTGGGTTTTAATTTAGCAATCATTGGCGCAGTGGCGGCGGCTTTGATTGTGGTATCGATGTATTTCTCCTAAGTGATCGCCACAAGCTGTTTAAACTTCTTCAACTTAAATGATTCAACGAGTCCCTCGCCCTTGGGGCGAGGGAAAGATTCTCAAAAATTAGTTACCAAAAGCCCACACTGACTCACCGTACCTTGTATGGCATGTAGCATTAAAACACCCCGCGAAATCCAGCAGGATCTTCAAAAGTACATCCATCTTTTCCCAGTAGGAATTCGGTCGCTTCCATTGCCCCGCATCGACGTTTTCTGCCTTCACATTCAGATACATAAAAGACAAGAATATCTTGTAACGTTGGCGCCGGTTTGATTGGCCCCGTCAAACAGAAAGTGAATTCGAAATGATGAGTTCCGCCTGGTTCCCCAGCTTAACCTCCTCTAATGTATGGTAATTCGACTCGTGTAAACCCGGATCTGTTCTGCACATCGCTTCGGTTCGGCGAATGTCTGTGACTGAACGGTCGATTCGAAGATAGGCGTTCATAATGACAACCCCCTCTGGCGTCTGACGCCAGGTTAACAGGCGTTAGAGTGTGAGACACTCAACTAACTTATTGTATATGGATCTGCAGTTATGCTGCATAGTTGCTCTACACAGCTTTTAGGGAACAGATAAGGTGCTTCTTACTCACAGCAAGCTCAAGCCAATCGAAGATAAACGCGCACGAACATCCCCCTGACCAAATGCCCAGTCACTTGGCATTGTGCTCATATATTTCTTGTTGATGCGCGACGCTTGCTCTGGTTCAAGCAAGGCGATCCATAGATATTTGTCGATCAACCCAGAGACATATTCCACTGATTCGCCTGACCGAAAGAGGTCCAAACATCGGTCTCGAAGATAAACCCGAGGAACAAGGTGCTCACGATACGAAGCACTAACGGTGGTCTTTCCCAAAATTGTATAAGTATCATGAATGAATGGGTGATCAAAGTAGCGTGTATCCATGCCCGAACCTTCAATTTGGTGATCATGGAGGATTTGAGCAAGTCGATAGATTCGACGCTTTCGAATTTGGTTAGGTGGGTATAAGTTTAAGCACATACGAATGACCTAGCGTAATACACTTGACAAAAAATGTCGGATAACCTGCAATTGAATGTCGTATAACATGATTAAATTTATCTAACTTATTATTACTTAATTAATTTTAGAACAAGAAAGCCTCATTAATAACATATAACGCATCATTTGGATTCTCCCGTATAAGTTGCACAGAAAGTTATCGGTAGACTGCTAATAGAATAAACTTTAACGTATCAAATCGCACAAGAATAGGGAGCATTAAAAATAATAGCTGCTTTGTAGTGATATTTTCGATACTTTCTAACAAAACCAGCGGAATTTAATCGAATTTACCGCAAAATTGCCAAGTACCAGCAAGAAAATAGGAATCGTTCGATTTTATTTTCAGCTTCAACGAATTGGGTTACAACCATTTCATAAAATTCTATAAATTCCCCTTCTCTATGCCCGCTTTATACCTGTAAGCATATTGTCCAAGGAAGTTTTCTACGTAAGTATTGATTTAAATCAAGATCAGTTTTTCTGGACGCGATCTAGCCCTGTAGGATAATTAACTTGAATAATAAGAATTATCTCTCTATTTTATAAAATAGGTATGACGTAGTACTGGCTTTATTATTATTATTAAAGAAGGCATTTATATGAGAGTCAACCTGCCAGTTTCCAATACGGAATATCCCATTGACGACGATACGCTGATTTTATCGACCACTGACACAAAAGGAAGAATAACGTATGTAAATCCGACCTTTATAGAAGTAAGCGGGTTTTCTAAAGAAGAATTGATAGGGAAAGCACATAACATTGTGCGGCACCCCGACATGCCACCGGAAGCATTTGCCGACTTATGGAAAACACTTCAAGCCGGTAAGCCGTGGACAGGTCTGGTTAAAAACCGCAGGAAGAATGGCGATTTTTACTGGGTACTGGGTAATGCTACCCCCCTCTTGGAAAATGGAACGATTGTCGGCTATCTGTCGATACGAACCAAACCATCCCAAGAACTGATCAAAAAAGCAGAGCCGATATACCGCCAGATTCTCGAGGGAAAAGCTAATAACATCAGGATAGAAAGCGGAAATATCGTCCGCACTGATTTTATCGGCAAAGTCGCTGCTTTATTCCAAACAACCGTTGGTAAACGGATAGCGCTTTTCTTATCCCTGCCCACTTTATTATTGGCCAGCGCCGCAGCGGCTGGCTGGTGGAATTTGACTCAAGTAACCGGGGCAAACTCGTTAAGCAATTTTATTGCGACAAGTGCTCTCGCGGGTGTGTTGTTAATGTGCTTATCCGGTTTTCTAATCCGGCGCAATACACTCAATCCTTTAAACAAAGCAATTCAAATAGCCAATACGCTTGCATCCGGTGACCTGCGAAGTAAATTTGCAAACGACTATTCGGATGAATTCGGTAACTTGATCAAAGCGCTTGTTCAGATGAGTATCAATCTGAGAGTTACCGTTTCGGATGTTCGTAATAGTGCCGAGGAAGTAAGTCATGCATCGAGTGAGATCGCAAGCGGCAATCTTGATTTATCCCAACGCACGGAAGAACAGGCCTCGTCGCTGGAGGAAACCGCATCCAGTATGGAAGAATTAACCTCCACGGTAAAACAAAATGCCGATAACGCAACACAAGCGGATCGGCTTTCGATCAATGCGAGCACAATTGCCGGAAAGGGCGGACAAATGATGAAAGAAGTTGTGAATACCATGTCCTCGATCAGCGACAGCTCCAGCAAAATTGCAAGCATCATCAGTGTAATTGACGGTATTGCTTTTCAAACGAATATACTTGCGCTCAATGCGGCAGTAGAAGCAGCTCGAGCAGGTGACCAAGGCCGGGGATTTGCTGTAGTGGCAACGGAAGTAAGGAACCTAGCACAACGCAGTGCCGCAGCGGCAAGGGAAATAAAAACACTCATTGAAGATTCTGTCGGGAAAATTCAAGATGGAGCCAAACTTGTGGAAGAAACAGGGAAGACCATAGATGAAATCATCGCTTCAGTTAAACAGGTAACCGAGATCATGTCAGAAATTACAGCCGCTTCTCAGGAACAAAGTGTTGGTATTGAGCAAATTAATCAAGCAGTGATTCAGATGGATAATGTTACGCAACAAAACGCTGCTCTGGTAGAAGAGGCTGCCGCATCCGCCGAATCATTGGAGCGCCAAGCAAAAGATTTGGCCGGTGCAATTTCAATTTTCAAAGTTGGTCAACAAACGGCTATGGCAAATATGTCGGGAACCCGCAAGCTATCCACTGCCAGGCCATTTTCTTCAGAAAAAAATAGTTCAACCCATATAAATAGGGATCAGTATCCATCAAATGGTAAAAAGTTAGCCAACGACAAATATGAGTATTAAAGAAAAAATTAGCTGTAGAACCATCCAATTTGTTCAATGTGCTTAGGAGTTGCCGGAAAATAACCCAACTCGCAATTTATTGGAAATATATTTATTAGTAAGTGAACTAAAATTTACCTTCACCTGGAAAAGACAATTTTCCGACAACCCCGCCTAAGAAATCGCTGATTGATTTGCTGCATAAAGGTGTACAAAATGTAAATACGGTCAATCAGCGATTTAACTTTTTATGATGACATTATCCTATTGTATTATTTTCCAACTTGGTTAATGTCATGATACTTATGCCTTTTCTAAGGAAACTTCCAATTAACTTCTGCTTAAAAAAATTTCCGGTAAATGGTTGGCTGGATATTGGTTCCATATTGCTACTAGCACTCATATACGCCTTACTTGCAAAAATAATCATAGAAAATTTTGCCGCCCATGGAATTTTCTCTCCAATCTGGCCGCCAAGCGGATTGGCTTTGGCAGCTCTGCTAATCGGTGGCCGTAGACTTTGGCCCGGTATTGCACTGGGCGTTTTTATAGCTAACTACTTGGCTGGTAAATCCATAGAATCGAATCTAGTTTTTGTCATTGGTAATACTTTTGAACCGCTTTTCGCAATTTGGCTTCTTAAGCGGAATCTTAAAAGCGCAAATCATCAAAGTATCATTGATCTTAAAAATCCCGGTGAGTATTCTTGGTTTGCCTTAGCGGCTATCTTGTCGGTAACACTTGGCACGATGATATGTATCATGGGGTTGTCACTGATCAATGAGTTAAGCTCTCAAGTACTAACTTTCAGCTTGCTACTCTGGTGGATAGCAAATTTACTCGGCATAGCAATATTTACTCCATTCTTTTTAATTTGGAAAAAACTTCCTGAAGGTTGGTTCGCAGGGTATCGTGCGATTGAAACTATGGCTTTTATCGGTTTAACCATTCTGACTGGACAAGTCATTTTTCTTGAGTGGTGCTACGATGAACTCGGTTTTATTGCTCGAGACTACTGGGTAATCGTTTTTGTAACATGGGGGGCTATTCGGTTTGGCCGTCATGGCATCACTTTGGTGCTCACGATCGCATTTGTACAAGCCATGATAGGTACCGCGAGCGGAATCGGCTACTTCGGAAGGGATTTGCAAGAATACGGATTAATCAATATGCAACTTGCATTTCTTATTGTTTCGGTAATTGGTCTACTGCTAACACTTACAATTTTTGAATTAAAAAAATCTCAGGCCCAAATGAAATTGGCTTCTCTTG
Source organism: uncultured beta proteobacterium (assembly GCA_900696615.1). Lineage (GTDB taxonomy): Bacteria > Pseudomonadota > Gammaproteobacteria > Burkholderiales > Nitrosomonadaceae > Nitrosomonas. The sequence continues at coordinate 2,087 of CAADGS010000021.1, read as the reverse complement.
TCTACCATAATAGCAGTGAAGCAATGATGGTTACCGATGCGAATAAATGCATTATCAGCGTTAATCCGGCTTTTACGGAAGTAACCGGCTATCAATCTAGTGAGGTCATAGGTAAAACTCCAAAAATTCTAAGGACAGGTCTTCATAGTAAAGAGTTTTATAAGACTATGTGGCGATCGATCGTTACAACGGGTAAGTGGCAAGGTGAGATACAAAATCGCCGCAAGAATGGTGAATTATTTACGGAAATATTGAGTATCAATACCCTCTATAATCCGGATGGTTCTATCCAGGGATGGGTTGGGTTATTCAGCGATATTTCTGAAAAGAAGAAAAAAGAGGAGTTAATCTGGAAACAAGCCAACTACGATCAATTGACCGGGTTACCAAACCGGAGAATGGTTTATGAGCGACTGAATGAAGAAATAAAGAAATGCCAGCTTGAGAATAAGCAACTTGCATTGATACTTATCAATCTTGATCGCTTTGGAGAAATTAACGATACGCTTGGCCATCAATATGGCGATCAGTTGCTGAAAGAAGTCTCCAGAAGACTGACTGTGTTCTCGCAAGAGAAAGGTATGCTCGGCCGGTTGGGTAGCGATGAATTTGCTTTCATGCTTAGCGACCTGAATGAAACCGGTCTTGTGGATCATAGTGTTAACTCTATTCTTGAGCAATTGGCGATTCCTTATCATTTAGAGAATGAAATCATCCATCTCACAGCCAGTATAGGAATAGCACTTTCCCCAGTGGATGCTAAGGATGTGGCCACCTTACTCAAGTGTGCCGATCATGCTATGCATACCGCTAAACGCGAAGGAAAAAATTGCTTTTATTACTTCACACATAGCATGCAGGAAATCGCCAATACGCGGATGAGGCTTGCAAACGATTTGCGATATGCTGTGAAGAATGAAGAATTAATCGTTCATTATCAACCGATCATAGATTTTTCCACCGGTTGCATTCGGAAAGCAGAAGCGCTTGTCCGCTGGCTGCATTATAAAAACGGGATGATTAATCCGGACAAATTTATACCTGTTGCTGAAGAAACAGGTCTGATTGTAGAAATCGGAGATTGGGTATTACAACAAGCAGCCGTTCAAGTGCAGCATTGCCGTGCACATTACAATCCGAATTTTCAGATCAGTGTCAATAAATCACCCTTTCAATTTAAAGTTGATTCCAGAAAATGCCGCCCGTGGCTTGAACATCTGGAAAAACTGGGCCTGCCAGGAGACAGCATAGTAATTGAAATTACCGAGAACTCGATGATGGAAGCAAAAAATGATATCTATAATTATCTATTAACGCTTCGCGATAACGGTATGCAAGTTGCACTCGATGATTTTGGGACAGGCTACTCATCGCTCGCTTATCTCAAGAAATTCGATATCGATTACATCAAAATTGACAAATCTTTTGTGCAGAGCCTCAGCTCCGATTCGGATGACTTAACCTTGTGCGAAGCAATGACTGTGATGGCTCATAAGCTTAATTTAAAAGTTATTGCAGAAGGTGTAGAAACATGGAATCAATTTGAATTATTAAAGAACATCGGCTGTGATTACGGGCAAGGTTATTTATTTTCAAAGCCAATTCCCGCCAGTGAACTTAATCAATTACTTGAGAAAAATACCACTTTTCTTTTTTTGCATTAAAACCGCATTAAAAACCTGGCATTCCTAGCATTTACGTCTTTAAGGCAAAAGACACTTAAAAAACATGCCCGCTCCGACAAAAGTAATTTGAAAAGGCATAAATCGGTTTGGAATCTGGCAAGCTCAGGATGTTCAAAACAAAAAAATTTAAGTTTCGTGTTGACCTTACCCGGTATCAATGATGATGGTGTTCGTAGTTCCGGGTCTGCTCCGGTTGTCCCGATGCCGGTGCTGCATGGATTTGATAAGTATCATGACAAGCAATGCACTTGGCCATCGAGTCGCTTAGTTGCCGCAAAGTGAGTTTGGGATCTTTTTGGGATTCCGCATCCGCGGCAATTTGATCGAAGTCCCGGTGCAAGGACATGCCAAGCTGCATAAACTCTTTGGGCAATGCACCTTTGAGATGATCTTCGGGTTTAT
>CAADGS010000020.1 GCA_900696615.1 uncultured beta proteobacterium | reverse complement strand
GATACGGAACGGGAAATTGCCGCCTACCTGATTGCCGGATCGACCAATGCCGATATCGCGCAACGACGAGGCTCAAGCGAATACACGATTGCCAACCAAGTGCAATCGATTTTCCGTAAATTATCCGTGCGTTCACGCGGTGAATTGGTTGCAAAGCTGCAGACGAAGAAAGAAAACTGACCGCATTGTTCAATATCGCCAGCATCCACCAATATTAATCAGTGCGATCAACTGTGATTTTTATCACTAATGTGTGGAATTAGCTATTGGTGAGAATCGATCATGATTGTAAGATCGGTTTGTATCGAAGTATTCAGTTACTTTTGTATAAACGATGTTTCTACATGGAAAATTTCATGTGAAATCCAAAAATATAAATATGCTTGATAAATCTGAAAAAAATGGCACTGTTTAGATTCTCAACTCAGGATTTTTCCGTAAGCGAGCGTGTTAACGCATTTCAGGAAGTGTATGCATCGATTGCCAATATAGATATTGATTCTTCCCAGCAACATCCGCCTTTTGTGGAGATGGTTGGTAGGTTACTTCCGAATCTGGGAGTATACGAAACCATCATTTCACCTCATTCATCACGACGCACGCGTGCTCATGTCGCTACTGAAAACAATGACAATCTGGCATTGGTCGTACCAATTGATAACACGGCAATTGTCATTCCGGAAAATGAAGAACCGTTGCGCTGTTTACCTGGGGAAGCTGTGCTGATACCTTCGCATTCAATCCATCAAGCCCTCAACACCCATACTATGTCGATTGCTGTAATTGTTGTGCCCACGAAGTTGATTGCTACCAGGGCTTCTGATTTGAACAAGCACTTGATGAAAAAATTCTCAAGCGCGAATGCGCCGGAAATACGCTTGCTTGTGGGTTATACCAGGATGCTGATGCAAATGAAGGATGACTTGTCGCCTGAACTTGCTGCATTGGTGGCCACTCAGATTCATGATTTATTTGTCTTGCTGTGCGGCGCAAAGCAGGAAGAGGCCGCAATGGCCAAGGATCGTGGCTTGCGCGCAGCGCGGCTTAGAGCGGTAAAAGAAGATATCGTGGCGCATATTACCGATAGCGAGTTGTCCATCAATCAAGTTGCTTTGCGCCAAGGCATATCTCCCCAATATATACGCGCCTTGTTTCACAGCGAGGAAACTACTTTCGCTGACTACGTTTCCGGACTACGTCTCGAGCAAACCTATCGTTTTCTGCGTAATCCCTTACACATTGATAGAAGCATCAGCACATTAGCCTTGGATATGGGTTTCAACAATATTTCCTGGTTCAATCGCATCTTCAAACAGCGATTTGGGCTGACTCCCATGGAAGTGCGCAATTTTTTGATTAAACGCTAAACCATCTCGAAAGTAGCGTTCAGTACAAGTCGTGTAGCGCTCAGTAGTAGCTCGATTTGTGAAATTAACGTAAAAACGATTGCGCAGTCAGTATTGCAGAATCATTTCTTAAATAACATAAAAAAATAAGGAGCAATAATGAATAGGTATCTGAATATCAAATATGCAGCAATCATGAGAGCGTTCCTGCTACTCATGGTTGTTGGATTTTCTGGTAATGCTTTTGCGGCTAAACCCGATATGGCTACACAAGCCGAATTGGACGCGGCGATTGCTGCGCAGGCTGCGGTGGATACAGGACAGAATACGACAATCAGTGCACTACAGCAATCGATCACTTCACTAATTGCTGCTAATGCTGCTCAGCAGGCAATAATTGATAATTTAATTGATAAACTACTCACTCCTAAAAAAATAGGTGATTTTTACGGCGGTGGAATCGTGTTTTATGTCGATGAAACCGGTCTACATGGATTAATAGCTTCTCTATCGGATCAAAGCAACGGTATTCAATGGTACAACGGTGCGTATAAGATCACTGATGCACTTGGTAATTCTGTGGGAACAGGAGCGAGCAATACCACAATTATTGTGGATACTCAAAGCAGTGATGACCCATCAGGAAATTTTGCTGCAAAAGTGGCTGCGGATTTCAAGGTACGAAATGACGGTATGACGCCATGCACAGGTACTGAGAATGAAATTTGTTATGAGGACTGGTTTCTGCCGTCCAGGCAAGAGTTAGAACTGTTACATCAAAAAAAAGAAATTGTAGGTGGTTTTGCTGATAACTACTATTGGAGTTCTACAGAGGTGTCCTATCTCGACGCGATTAACATACCTTTCTTTGATGATCTAAATGGAGTGACTAAAGACTACGGTAAGGAACGTATGCTTGGGGTGCGTGCTATCCGAGCCTTTTAATCAATAATCCTGTCTTAAACTAATAATATGAGGTTAATATGAAACTATCTAAAAATATTGCATTGCTTTATTGTCTCGCTTTAGGCTTCTTGCTGACCGGTTTTTCCTTACCCGTTTTCGCTGCACCACCTGTAATGAGCGTGACCGGAAGCGTGGATGCTAATGTTACAAATAACGTGAGAGTTATTAATTCCGACGGTGGTGCATTGGATGTTCGCATTCAACCCAAGAAAAGCGCTTATACATTGTCATTAGATGCAACTGCTACAAATGATCGAGGAAGTTTTAGTACGGTGACAATACCATCTGATTCCTACATTTCCGGTATTAATTTCGTTACCTATAGTAAGGACTCAGCTTCATGTTTTACATCAATTTCATATAATCATGGTGCGGAAATACCTGAAGGCGCTAATACTAATGAAATTGCAGAAACCGGATTTGCTTCGGATGGAAGTAGATATGCTGCTCCTCTCAACATAATGAGTTCGGAATTCATATCAGTACCCAATATGTTCATAAGAGGAGGAGATGAGTTGTTATTGACCGTTGCAATCAATACACATGTATTCGGAGCAACCGGACATCAAAGTTGCCGAGGTAAGGCACAGGTCTATTTGATACCAGCTAATAGATAAATTTAATTTATTTTTCTGTTTTCTAACCCGCCACTACATGTTATTCCGGCTGGCGGGTAGGAAATTTTGTAGAAAAGTTACTCGTAGTTGATTTCAGTAATTTCAAGCTGCTTTTCCCGCCAACAATTATTGAGCACTTTTTCAGGAACGGCCATTTACAAACTCGCTGCTCATGATAGAAAACTTATCAAGCTAAAAAGGAATAGTGGCGTCGACAGAGAATAAAAACTGGTCTTTTTTGCCGTCGAACGGGCGGAATGCCATGTCTATACCGTCGGCTCTATCGTAGCGAATATTTTTCCGGATGGTGGCGTTTTGTAACGGCTTCCAGCCGATTCCCAATCGTTTTGCCGGCTTCCAATTCAGGCCCAGAGTAACGGCATAATAGTTTGCAGGGGCGCTGATAAAGGGGATGTTGCCTGCGTAACTGACGCCATTGTTATTTAAAGCGGACAAGATCCGATAAGGTGAGAATACCCGCCAGCCGTTGCGATCATGAAATCGTTCAGCACGTATGCCTAGGGATACATCTCGAAGCAGTTCATACGTTAAATGAGTATTGACACTGTACCATGCGGCATTTTTAATTCCTCCGGGAAGATTGATGTTGCTTGCCCAGCCATTTGTATGTTGCAGAACAAAGTGAGTCTTCGGTGTGAGCCAATGCTGCAGTACGGCACTATACATGAGCCAGGGTTCGTTTACAGCGGTTTGTCCATAAGTTCCACCCAGGGCAGCGGAAGTCCTTCTGTCATCGCTATGCCAAAGGATTTGTGCGAGTCCTCCCCAATTATCCAATTGCTTGTCAAAACCGCCATCCCAGCCGCCGGTCGCGCTGCCAGTCGTTGCACCTCCCCGGATCGACCAGTTTTTATTGATTGTATAATTACCCAAAAAACCGGTATGTGTGAACGGTTCGCCGCTATTGAGAATGTAGGCGCGAGTATAAAAAAAGTTATCGGGAGCGGGAACACTCTCATAACCGAGGGGTGTGTAAAAATGCCCAGCCTTGATGGTAAGGCCGTTTCCAATTGGCACATAAGCTTCAAGATAAGCCTGCGGGAGGGCTATGCCATAAGTGCGGGTTGAATTGCAGCACAAATTCAGGTCCCAATTACCTCGATCGGAAGGCTCGCCGGTATTTTCATCGAATGCAGATATGCCGAATGCTTGTGTATAGATGGCATCCGTTCCGAATAAGAAGTCGAACCGGCCGCCGATATCCCATGATCTGCCTTCGGATTCCACCGGGCGTTGTATGAATAAGTTGAGTTGATTTAACTGAAAACGATTGGCACGATCGGCAAAAGTAACTGTACCGTTGAAGCCGTCCGAAGGGTTATTGGCATTGTAAGTAGCGCCACCATTAATCCAGCCGCCGAATTTAACTCCTGTTTGATTGTATAAATTGGTTAAGCTGTTGGCATGTGCAGCAGTTAAATTGAACACTACCCCCAGCAGGAAACCAGCAACAGTGACGGTATTTTTTGATAAATGGTAGGTTTTTGCCTGCTTCATGATTTGGATCGGAGTAGTCTAAGAAATAAGTAGGTCTGAACTTTATCTTAATTGCAATCCTCACAGATACAAGGGAAACCATTATTTTTTACTCAGAAAAACCATTAGATATTGTTTGTTTTAGTAGAATCAGATAATAAATGCGAGTAGATGGAATAATTATATGGTTCTGAATTATAAAGAGAAATCTATTCTTTGCGAAGTGGGAGTGTAATTTGTTAAAACCGCTTGTGGTCGAATTGCGGGCTTATCTGCCAAGTATTGCGAATTTGAGTTGAGGTTGTAACCGAAAATGAAATTTTCCAGTCAACCGGCGATTTGATTGGTGGTGAGGGTGTCTCCAGCATGGATCCATTCATTTTCCCATTGACTGAATTGTTCCGCCGGCATCGGCATGCTGACCAGATAGCCTTGCGCCACATCGCATTTCAGCGTTGCTAGAAGATCCCATACAGCCTGGTTATCCACCCCTTCCGCGACCACTTCCAAATTGAGGTTATGACCTAGTTCAATGGTCGAGCGCACGATCACAGCGGAGTCTTTGTTGGTCACCATAGGCATGACAAACGATTGATCGATTTTGATTGAATCAACCGGTAGTTTTTGCAGATAGCTTAGACTCGAATACCCCGTGCCAAAGTCATCGATGAATAATCGAGTGCCGAATTTTTTTAGCTTTGACAATGTTTCCAATGCTCCGGCCGGATCTTTCATCAATGCACTTTCGGTCAATTCGAATTGAATCAGTTCAGGACGAATTCCCCACGTTGAGAATAAACCTTTGATGCGATCGATTAACAGAGGATGGTACAAATCGTGTGCGGATAAATTCACGGACAAAGGCCGTTCCAATCCAGCTTCATGCCAAATATAGCTTTGGCTGAAAGCTGCGCCAAGCATCCAATGAGTCAACGGAGTGATCAATCCAGCGTGCTCAGCGAGCTTGATAAAGTCCATTGTAGCTAACATACCCAGAACAGGATGCTGCCAACGCACCAGTGCTTCGGCTCCGCATACACGCCGCGATGCAATGTCAACTTTGGGCTGACAATAAAGCATTAATTGGTTTTGCTCAATGGCCTGACGCAATTCGCTCATCAAAGATAAGCGTCGGGTGCATTCTTGTTCCTGCCCTCCAGTATAAAGAGCAAAGCTACCTCGCGTGGAACTGGCATCCTGGGTGGCCACATTGGCGCGCCACAATAGTGTATCGGGTTCTGTGGCATGGCCCGGATAGAGTGCAATACCGATACTGGTGCATGGATCGACCATCAGGCCTGCCACTTCCACCGGGTCATGCAGAACTTTAATTAGTTGTTGTGCGACTTGAATGGCGTAGTCAGCTCCTCCTTTTGGCAAGAGCAAGGCGAAATCACTCTCTCCCACGCGCGCCAATACGTCATTTTCCTTAAGAATAGACATCATGCGTTGAGCGAGCTGCTGTAATAGTTGATCGCCCGAACGAAAACCCAGAATTTGATTGATTTCGCGGAAACGCCCCATGTGCAAATGCAGCAGAGCGAGGGCGTGATGGTTTTGCTTGGCAGTGTGAATAGCCTCTTGCACGCTTTCAAGCAGGAGCGTGCGGTTGGGTAATTCAGTCAGGGGATCGTAGTATGCCAGACGCCTAATGGTAGCTTCGGCTATTTGTTGCTTGGCACGTATACGCAGGTTGGCGATACCATACGCGAGATCGTCAGCTAATTCACTGAGTAAATTAACTTCTTTTTCTCCGAACGCATCGGGCTCAATCGCGGCAATAACCAACGTGCCGAGTATCTCGCCATCAGCCCGTAAAGGAAATGCAGTTACCGCTGCGAAGCCTGATTTGACCGCATCCTGGCGCAAAGGAGCGTAGTCGGGTGTGGCAAAAGTTGGATTGGTAAGAATGTATCGGCCGATGCAGGGCTGTCCGGTACGAATCGCGTTACAGCTCATTTCCGTATCCGCCCAAGAGTAATTTAATGCTTCGATGAATTCTTTATCGACACCGACGCCTACCATCACATGGACGCTCTTGTCTTGATCGTTTTCAACATACGTGACGGCTGCTGTACGATAACCGCCTTTTTCCACAATGACCTGGCACATGTCATGCAATAATTCATGCTCGTCCGAAGCATGCAACAACGTGTGATTACCCGCGCTCAGAGTTCTGTGAGCACGGGTTATGCACTCGTATTTCGACAATAATTCTTCAGTCGCGGGCGCCAAATCCGACTTGCTTTTATTTGATGCATCGGCAGGGTTTTTCATAAGTCCTCACAACAAAATTGCACCAGCTCCATTATAATCAATAGATTGTTTGATTTTCAGCGAGTTCTGATTCTTAAAAGCCGCATGGTGAAAATAAACCTCTTTTTCTAAATGGACTATATGTAAAGCTTGGCGCTTAGTCAAATTCAAATGTGCTGCAGTAATAACCTTAAAATTATGGATCATGTCAGATGCCTGGTATGTGGGAGTTGTTAAATAATAATTGTGTTGCACACCGATGATAGGATGACAGTGCAATGAAATGGGATGAAATAACAAACTGGACGAGTTACTGGGAGCAACTGCGTAAAGCATTGTTGGAACCAACGATAGATAAGTCGTTGCTGGAAGTTTCATTGCGTGAGGCTCGCGCTAAGCTGCCGGTGCCGGTATTATGGTTATTGGGCAAAACACAAGCGGGAAAAACATCGATCATCCGAGCTTTGACGGGGAGTCCAGCCGCCGAAATTGGCAATGGCTTCCAGCCATGCACCCGCAATTCCCGATTCTATGATTTTCCAGCGGAAACTCCGATCGTCAGATTCCTCGATACGCGGGGTCTCGGAGAAGTTTCTTATGATCCGGGAGAAGATATTCGATATTGCGAATCGCAAGCGCATTTGCTGATTGCGGTTATGAAAGTGGCTGACATCAATCAGACCGGCATATTTGAAGTTCTGCATGCAATTCGCCAGCGCCATCCAGAATGGCCCGTCCTCATCGTGCAAACCGGATTGCATGAGCTTTACCCTGAAAATTTTAAGCACATACAGCCTTGGCCATATGGCACGGATCCGCTGCCAGATAATATTCCGTCAGATTTGCGCCGCGCCTTGCACGCACAGCAAAACAGGTTGGGGGATTTGCCGGGCTTTGCGTCCATTCGCTGGGTAGCGGTTGATTTAACGCTTCCTGAAGATGGGTATCTACCGGTGGATTACGGTTTGGAAGCATTATGGCAAGCTATCGAATTGCTTTCATCATTAGGCTTGCAGCATCAATTGAACGTTGGCAAGGAAGTGCATGATTTATATGCTCGTGCAGCGCATCAACATATCGTTGGTTATACCTTTGCAGCCGCAGGATTGGGAGCCTTACCGGTGGTCGATTTGGTCAGCGTTTCAGCCATCCAGGCAAAAATGCTGCATAGTTTGGGGAAATTGTATGGTC
>CAADGS010000019.1 GCA_900696615.1 uncultured beta proteobacterium | reverse complement strand
GTCTTAATCCCTTATTAATCAGGTCATTAGTTCAAACTGCTCGTTCTGTTCTTTTCTTAATTTTCATAAGCTTATCGTTAGGGTTGCCAAAAAAATTCATATCAGAAAAGTTGTCAATGTTTGGACAGCCAATTTTGCAAATGCTGCTGCAAATGTTTTAACTCTGTCTGGCAGCATAATGCGATGTTGAGTTCCCGAGCGCGGGCGCGGCTGGATTTATCGAGATTATTGAAACTGACCAGCATGGCGCGCCCCTGCAGGCCACCCATCAAATCGCGCAAGCTATCCAGCTTATAAAGCATAGCCGCATTTTTCTCAACATGCTTCGTTTTGCATTCTATCAAATGCAAGCGGTTGGCTCGAATCAGGCCGATATCGATTTCATTTTTTATCGCGATTTTTCCGGTGGGATGGCGCTCAATGACGATGTTGCACGCCATATCCTGGATAGCATATTTTTGCCTAATTTGACAACACACAGCATATGCATGCATTTCGAGCCAGCCGCCGTTAGCCGTGAACCGCGCTTCCTCACTTGGAAAACTAATCAACCGATGATCTAAGCGGCAAATACCGGCATTTTCGAATAATTCCAGCAATTCCCGCAGCAAAGGTCGGGATTGGCAGTTATAGGGAATTTCGGCGCTTAGGCGGGGATTGTCCGCCTGATAGGCCAGGTAATTCAACGTGCTGAGTTCGTCAGCATAACGGTCGATAGCGGCCAGTAACTGGCTGGTTAATTCCTGAAGCGCTGGTGGCACGCTTTGCGCGCCTGCGGGAATATCGACTCGGTCTGCGCCATAAGCCATCAGGTAATCCTTCAACTTTAAACGGCCGGTCAAATCGTGGTGAGGCCGTTTTGGCGACAACCATAGCAACCGGTTATGTTCCGGGTGAACATAATAAATAGGCGCCGATACCGAGCGAAACGCCTCATAAGCAGCGATGCTCATCAATTTGGTGCCGCCGGTGGCGTTAAGCGCGATACCGCCGCCCGGGTACTGGCTGAGAATATCGAGTACCTGATCGCTGATCTGTTCCGCATCCCACGGATCCGCGATGGCACGGGCCTCAACACCGATGCCGCGCGGCTTGAAAATATTCTCCAGCGCCCGCGCCCGTTCCCGCGTGTCCGGACTGACCAGCATGATGACTTTCTTCGGTTTGACAACATCGTCCAGCATGGGTGTGATGTTAGGAATGGGCTGGGCGGAGACGAGGATGAGATGGGTAGAAATTATCATAGGGTTTCTGTCAATAGATTATAAAGCTGTGCATCGATCTGTTTGAGCATCGTTTGTTTTTGCTTTGCAGGTAAGAAAGCATGTACAAATCCCTGCTTGATCATAGCGAGTACATCCCACTGACTCAAATTGCCATCGCTCATACGCGCTGCTGTCAAATATTCATCGGCCAGGGTAGTTTTACTGATACCCGGATTGTCGGTGCAGATCGTCAGTGGTAATCCTTTGTCCTGCCACAATTGCAATAATGGATAATCGCCTAATTCAAAGGTCTCCAAATACCCGCTGTCACGGAAACCAACCACCTCACGATTTGAAGTAGGACACAATTCCAAGCAAATATTGCGATCCCGGAAACGTTGGGCGAGTTGATTTCTGTCATTGATCGTCAAGCCATGACCGATACGATCGGCATGCAGATGATAGGCAGCCTGCCAAATAGATTCCGCAGACTCACCTTCACCGGCGTGGATGGTGATGGGCAAGCATGCTTCAAACGCTGGAATAAATAAATGCGCTATCGTTTCCGGTTTCCTGCAGGTTTCATCCCCAGCCATATCCAAACCGACTACAAAATCGGGCATCTGTTGCTTGGCTTGCACCGTCATAGTGATCGTTTCTTTCAAGATAGCTTCTTCTGCGCGGCGATCGGCAATTACGATAAAGCGGAATACAGGCTTTGTCGGATCCGTCAGGTTACGCAGCGCATTCTGTAAAGATTGGTCAAAGTTTCGCAAAAAAAGTAAACCATTCTCTCCATATTTTTGCGGACTGCCACGCAGTTCAATATAGGCCAGACCTTCAGCGACAGCCTGATCGACAATCGCCTGGGCATAGGGTTGTACCGCGTCAGGATGGCTGAGCAATGCTGAGCCCGATAACTCGCCAGGGCGCTCATACGCAGCGAAACCCCTAGAGTGATTGTTTTTTAAAGCCAGGCGCGGTTGCGTGACCTGCCACAAATTGACTTGCAATTGTTGCTCTGTTGCGTGCAACAGCATCGCAGCAGCGTTATGACTGCGATGAAAACCCTCTGCGGCGAGGTATTCCGGCCAATTCCACGGCCATTGTTCTTTCTGCAATAATTGCTGGCAATGTATCAGTGCTCTTTCCTGCTCACTGGCGGCAAGACTTTCCCAAATCACCGAAGCAACCTGGCGCTGAGCGGATAAATCCAGACAGCCGCCGAGATGTCGGTGCAGATCGGCTTTAGGCAGTTTGATCAACCAGTCGCGATCGGTTTCCATCAGCATGGTATTTCTGAGCTGATCGATGCGGCGCGGCGGCAGGCGATAAAGACTGCGCCAGTTTTCGTGGCTTTCGTCGCGGCTGATGTCCAGCAGGTAATTACCGAACAAACGGCTGCTGGCTTTTTCCCGTTTGCCAAGCTCAGTACTGAGACGATGATCATCATTTTCAAAAACCGCAACTTGCCGGTCTGATGGCCATACCAGCGGATAGTCAGCGGCTTTGATCGAACCGACCCCATCAACGATAATATCCAATAAATCGCTGCGAGTCGTTTGACCTGTAACCAGCGGCATGATCAATGCAGCCAAGTCACTGGGTAGAGCCTGAGAGAGGATTACAGGCTGGGGCTTGAAGAGTGTCGAATCACGTAAGCGGTTATCGTCGCTGATGACATGCAGTAAAGCCTGGCACCCGAACAGACTGCCTGCCCACTGCATGTCTGCGCTCATGGTTTTACGCCCGCCAGCCAGCGACAACACCACTTGGCCGCCATCGGCGTAATCATGGGCGTTGAGACAGGCGCGAACGATCAATTCGCGAATCGCCGCACATTCGTGCTGCGTGGCAAGCTGGTCAGTTTGGTCGGCCTGCCAAACTCGTAAAGATGGCGACTGCGTCAGAAAAGACAGCCACACCTGTAATTCTTGCAAACTCTCCTGTGTTTGCTTTCCCTGCGTCGTGCATACCCAAATTTCGTCGGGTGACTGCAATTGAAACTGGTCTTTCAATTTCAGCAATTGTGCTTGCTCGGGGTGATTTTGATACAGCGGCAACCGGTCAGGTGCCAGAAAAGCATAGGCTTCGGGAATCACAGCCCAACTGGCGCCCAAAGTGCAAAGCAGAATATTAGGCATATGTCCTACTTAATGATGTTTATGCGTAATCAATCATTTTGATCTCATAGCGTTCCAGCCGCGCGCCGCATTCCGTCATTTGCGCGGCGCTCAATTCAAGTCCACGCAAATGTTCCGGCAGCGTCAGCGATAAATGAAGGTAAGCCGCACCCTTGCCACAAACCTGAGCCGCCAAATTGACCGGCAGACTGCCGATCACGGTATCGCCGGATTGGATCAGGTCGATATCGAGATGCGTAACATGTTGATCGACCTTTATCCCTTGCTGCTCAACCCAGATCATTGCGCCAGGATGGCGAGAGATGAAGTAGGTGGTCATGGTGATACAGGTTTCAATCCGAGAGGCTTTCCAATTCCAGCCGCTGTTCGTATTCGCCTTGCGGTTCTCGAATCAACGGTTCACCTGTCCAAGCTCCGGCTGTGGTTTCATAAAATGCGTCAGACCAGCGGTTGGCGTCGATCGATTCATAGTTGTCTTTTGAGCTGATGTTTGTATATTTGGTATTTTGAATAGTCATTACTTTGCCCCGCTTATTACTTCTGTTCATAAATTGTTTTAGCTTGCTTGGCCGATTTACCGCCAGGTTGCTCCCACCAACCTTCCGCTTGCCAGCGTGCTTTTATATCCACCAATGCAACTTGTTTTTCCTCCCCCTCCGGCAGGGCTTGCCAGGCTTCCGCGAGCGTTTTGCCGCGCAACGCCTCTTTTTCCGGGCTGCGATTTTGTTGAGCGATTTGCGCGAGTTTTTGATTCACCCAGGCAGACTGTGCGTTATTGGCTTGTTGCCCGGTTTGCTGTGTTTCCAACTTTTCTGCGACCAGTTCGTATGGCAAGAATCTTACCCAACCCATCGGCAGTTTTGGCTCACCGGAAACCACCAAACGACGAGTCTTGGGGAAAGGTTTTCCAGTACGGCCGAGATTGAATAGCTCTCTGAAGGTTTTTACTTGTTCATCGGATGCCCAATCGCCGGTCATGCCACGCCAACCGCTACCCCAGGACATTTGCAGGAAAGCCGATTGCTGGTCCACTTTCATCATGTTCAAAATACGCTGGCATTCCTGTTCTGGGGCTGATTTACCTTGTTGCTTGTAAAACTGGATCTCTCGCTGTAAACGATATTCTGCGTGTCGATTGAGGCGTTGCCTCAAATCTTCAAAATCCTTTGGCGCGATTCCAGAAATCGTTCCGGCTTGTTGCCATGTGTTGAGATTGCTCAGCAAAAAGGCGTCCCATTGCAAGGCTAACAAACCCAATGCTCCCGGTTGCAATACTTCGGCATGAATACCGCTAGCTTCTCGCCAGTCGGTTGGATTCTTTCTTTTGAAATCCCAATCTTTTCTTTGATTCATGTTTCGCCAGTTCTTTTCATTTAACCAGCGAATATCCGCCAAACGTAAATCGCTATTGGCAAACAAAGTATCTTTGACTTTGAAGGAACGAAAGATGTCTTGTTTGGCGTCTTTGCCGGTCAACTTTTTAATCAAATCGGATGAGGCACTTGTTTTTGATTTTGATGGCTTGCCATTTCTCTCGAAATAAGGCAATAGGCGCGGTACTTCTGCGGCAATCTTATGACCAGGCATTTCTGAACGCAACCAGTCCGCAACCAAAGCCGTACGAATCGCCCCCTTAATCGCTGACCCAGGCAGATATGGCCGGTTCATGGCATCTTTGAGTTGCTCACGGAATTTCTCCGGCACTTTTGCGGTACTGCCGAGCCAAGGCAGACGATAACCAAAATCCTGTCCTGCCGCATTGACCCAATCGCTCAAACGATTACCTGCCAATAATTGCGCGTCCAATGCCAGATTGCCGGAGGCTATCGCCTGAAAACTGGCCTGTTGATCAACGATAAAAGCCATTTGGTTACGTTCGATGTAATCGAGTTCTTTAAACAGTTCAGCGCCGGAGCCGGATTGCGTCGGCGTGATGATTTCAAGTCCCAATTTGACCGTGTGATTGATACCTTTCATGTTCACCTCATCCCGCTTTGACAAAAAAACCGCGTCCGTCGCGAAAGACTTTATGCGGCAGATGATCGACCGAAACATCGATCATCCGCCCCGTCAATGGCTGGTTAAAAACGCTGCCTTCGGCAAACATGCGCACACGCTGCTTGCGTATGCCGCTGCCGCCGATCCAGCCGCCGCGCGACACCAATTTGTAAGCGGAGCCTTCGAGCCAGCCAGTTTGGCAATCGCTGGGTGCTGGATTGACTAACGATAAGGCTATCGCTTTACCTTGCTCGGCAATCTGCAAGTCAGGGATTCGCCCTCTATTCCAAGTGAAGCAACCGTTACCGCTGGTACGATCCGCGCCGATGCCGCTATCGCCCAATACTCTTAGCGCGGTTTCAAATTGTTGCCGACTCGCCTCATCGTCGAATACCGCCAAAAAGTATAAACCACCGTTTGGGTCTAACCAGATTCGACTGAAATTAAATATTTGGCTTTCGGCGGCCTGGTTGTCATTCCGGTCAATCGCCAGACGCGGACGCTCTTCTTCCAGCCAGAGTTTTTCCGGCAGTGCATTCGATTGACTGGCTAGAACGCTTTGGCAAACGCTTTTTTCCAGGTCGATAGCATTGGCCCAATCCGAGTCGGTCAACGAAGCCAGCCAAAGTTTAGTGTCCAGCCACTGAATTTTTTTTAGCTTTTTGGCTTGCTTTAGTTTATCCGGTGGTAAGCGAATAGCCTGACTGCTGAGTACACGCGGTAAAAAGTAACGATCCTGATAGTACGGAAACGCCGAACTGAGGCGAAATGAGGGTGTTTGCGCTTGCTGGCTCATTTGTTCCGGCCAAATCAACGCCCATGTCGCTAAAATCGCAGAGCTTAGGGTATCCGAATGAATGAAACTACCACTTTCCTCGTAAAAAGCATTACCGCGACTATCGACGTGAAACGGTGCGGTAAACTTAAGCCGATAGCAATCCATTTCACGCTCCGGTGACAGCGGCAGCGTTTGATTGCAAATTGGCGAATAGTTCAGCCAGTTGCCCGCTAACATCGCTTGCCGCCTGACCTTGCTGATAGTGCTGCATAGTGCGCTCTTGCAAGGTTTCGATACGGAATTCAACTGCACCGTAACCCCTGGAACCATGGCCCCCAAGGCTGTCGTGCTGCACCAGTTCCAAGCCTTCGCGGATCAGGTTTAAAAACTGCTTTTCGTCATCGCCTTCCAGAAGAGTTAACACCAGTTCAAAGTTAAACTCCGCTCCGGCAGGCACACGTTCGAATTGGCGTGGATTGGCTGCTGAGGTGATACGGTCGATATTGACTTCGGTTTTGACCTCGGTCATCGGCATGTCGGTATTGGGTGCGTTTTCCAGTTGTTTTTTGCTTTCCCTGGTTAAATGCGCATCCCGAACCATCAAGCGGGTCGGCTGACCATTGTTTTTGTCGGCGGACACACCGAAGAGTTTACCGAGCAGGGTTTCTGGATTGATACCCGCCGCCGCTTCCAATTTGCCGTCTCTCAAACTGAATCCGCCTTCCTTGGGATTATGCTTTTCGTCGCCTCTGGCTCTTTCCAGCAATGACCGCATTTTTCCGCGCAATGTGGAACCTGGAATATAAGGTTCGTTGGTTAATGGATTTCTCACAACGACTTTGTCCGCCCCGCCAATCGCCATACCAATGGAATTGCCGCCGATATGTAAACCGGTCAAAGCGGTAATTTT
>CAADGS010000018.1 GCA_900696615.1 uncultured beta proteobacterium | reverse complement strand
TCCGCAGCAAATGAAAGCGATGTGTACCGGTTTAATATAGCGACAGAAGCTGTTTATACCATTGAAACAAGCGGAACGACGGATACTTTCATGACATTGCACGGTCCGAACAGCCAGATACCGGAGATCGACCGTAATGACGACGGTGGCGTTTCCTTCAATGCGCGTATCCAACGTCAGCTATCGCCGGGTGAGTATTTTGCACGGGTGCGGCACTATTCGCCTATCGGTACGGGTTCGTATTCCATCCGGGTAATTCAGGGATGATCAAACACGCCCTCCACGTGTAGCGGGAAAACTTAAAATTTCTCGCTACACATGAGATGACGATGATACGGATTCCGTAGCGTATCCAACTTTTTAAACAAACTCGATACCGCTTAGTAGGTAGCCTTCAAGGCTGATGCTTATGGCATTAATCTCGGTATTGGCAGCGATTTCAAGTAACTGTGCCTGCGTATATACGCCATCTTCTAGCCATCCGGTAAAAAAATCGTGATCCGTTGCGGAAGGCGCTGTGCCCACCACATTTTGATAAACGGTATCGACAAAATCATCGTTGGGGAGATTACCCATGACATCTACCGCAAGCTGTGAAACATTCAGCATGCTTTGCCCTGAATCGAATAAATTAAGGCCGACACCCACATAATCGGGATGCTCTTCGATAGTAGCTGGACCAAAAGCGGCGCCGATAATTCGGATCGAACTGTTTGCAGCTTGCCCGTCCTTGAGATCAAGGGCAAGATTTTTGTCGGCAAAGCGTATTCGTTCCATTTCAAATAACGTGTCGTTACCATCTGGTCCGGAAACAATGAAACTCAGATCAGAACTGGAAGTCGTCGTGCCGGATACTGAGTAGTTTTCAAGGGCGCTACTGAAAACCGCCGTATCGACACCAGCGCCGCCATTTATTGTGTCATCGCCTGCGCCGCCATTTATCGTGTCATTGCCAGCGCCAGCCTGAATGCCATCGCTAACTGCCGTCCCGGAAAGATTATCCGGGCCGTCGGTCCCTGAAATCACATTACCGAATAAAGAACCCGTGATACCGGCAAAGTTAGTAGGTGTGGGCGTATTGACAAAAGAACCGGAGCCAACTACCAGCGATCCGACTGTCGATAACGCCGCATAGGATACCGGGCCACCTTGTAAACCGGGAAAGTTTACGGTGCCGTTGGTAGTAAATAAGAAGCCATTCGGAATGATGTAATCGGGCGCGACAATACCGAGGTCCGCAAATCCTTGCGTGGCTACCAGCACTGCTTTGCCATTCGTTGCCTGATTAGGTAAATCGGTTGTGAAAGAATACGTGTTGGTGTTGGAACCATCGCTGGCAGTAAGCGAGTGTCCTGCCCAGAAGCCTTGATGATCGCTATCCCCTACCAATTCTATAAATTGAACCGTTCCATCAGAATTTGAATAGATTTCGTTGATATGGAATAAATGAAATGTCATTTTTATCTCCTCATTAAAATGATTGCCTTCCAGCTTCAAGTAATGATGGAACATAGAAAGCCTTTTGTGCGGTTTGTGACGAAGTTTTGTTTATTCCTCGCCATCTTTCAAATGATGTTAGCCTATTCCTTTAGACAATGAAAGCCATTTGATTCAGGTGCTGGTCGATACGATTGTTTTACGCGTATACTGAATTGCCAGTAAGAACGACAGTGAATGGGCAGCAGCGCCGATACCGATAAATGGCTTGTGAGGAGGGAATTTTTATGCATTTTTTCCTTTTTACCCACATCCATCTCATCATGGCTAGAATATTATTTATAATCAGTGTATTAATTCTTTCTGGCTGCATCGCTCCTGGATTCAGAGATACCGCTTCCGCGCACAAAAACAATGCCGCGGGAATGTGCCGTGCTTTGTATGACAATGTTGACGCGGCCATTGATTATGCAGGTGCGCGCGATCATGGTGCAAGGCAGGTTAAGGATTTTCCTTACCTTCGTTCCACGCGCCTACTGGCTTCCTTTAGTCACGAATTAAGCGATGAATCGCCGCAGTGGCTGGTATGGATTGATCACATGGCCGATCTGGATGCGCACAGCCGCGCATTGGAATTGCGTAATTTACCCGTTTCTGTAAAGAGTCGTCTAAAGAACGACGTGCTCGGTGAACTCAACAGTTGCCGTAATTTATTGATAATGACCGATCTTATGTATCCGCAGCAGCGTGCTAGGTTGCGAGATGCCGTCCGCGTGCCGGATGATTATGTCAACTGGTGGCAACTATTGGGTCTTTATCCGATTACTGCGCCGTTGGTTGGTGCCGGTATTGCTGCATGGCATGACAAAACCCGCGATACTTTCGCCATGCCACTAGCGTTGCTACCGGTTAAGGGTAAATTGCTGCGCTGGATCGCAGCAACCCGTGCCGCCGACGATTCCTCAATTGCCGACGAGCGGCTGAATGTTCAGCAAGTCAGCGGAATCTTGAAACAATCTAAAAATCCTCTGGGAATTCCACTGCCTAGCCATGCCGAGCTGGAGCAGCTTTTTGCCACCTTCGCACCGATTTGGGAAGTGGATGCCGTGGACGAAAATGATCAAATCGGCAAGATCAGATGGGAGAAAAACGAACCAACCGTAGACATCGATCAACCAACTTACTACCGTAAGATTTCGCATACCCGCTTTGGCGAACACGTATTGTTGCAGCTGAATTACATCATCTGGTTTCCTGCAAGGCCTGGCACTGATATTTATGCGGGTAAGCTCGATGGTATCAATTGGCGGGTAACATTAGGACCGGATGGCAAGCCCTGGCTCTATGACGCTATCCATAACTGCGGCTGCTACCACGAATTTTTTCTGAGCGATCGCCTGCGCCTGCGCAAGAATCTCCGCTCTACCTATTTTGAAGCGCCGTTGCTGCCGCAACCGGCCCCGGCTCAGCCGCTGGTACTGCGCATTGCGCACCATACACATTACATTCAACGGATTTATCAGGAACATGGTACTGATGTTCAATCACCTATCGCAATCCAAGCAAGTAGCTTGATGGTAGCCGAGGATTACGACGCATTGCGTTCTTTGCCTTTCGATGGCGGTTATCGCAGCTTATTTGGTAATCATGGTTTGATTTCCGGAACGGAGCGGCTGGAGCGATTCATTTTATGGCCGATGGGTATCCGCTCACCCGGTGCCATGCGCCAATGGGGGCGTCATGCTACTGCTTTTAACGGGCGTCGCCATTTTGACGATGCGTTTTTGTTTGAATCATTATTCGAGCGTGCACAATAACGTATGAGATTATGTTTAGTGATGATAATTATCTTTTTACCGATTCTGGCATGGGCGCAGAATGAACGGGTCGAGATTGCCCGTTTTTCACAAGGCGATTTAAGTGGTTGGCAGGTAAAAAATTTTTCCGGTGAGACGCGCTACACTTTGGAAAAATCCGGTGGCAAGCTCGCCTTGCGGGCGGATAGCCAGGCCAGTGCTTCCGGACGTTTCCGCGAAGTCAATATCGACCTCAATACGACACCGATTCTTAACTGGAAATGGAAAATCGATGGGGTGCTGGATGGAGCAGATGAGCGCACCCGTAAGGGTGACGATTATCCTGCACGCATCTATGTGGTGTTTTCCGGTGGCGTGATGTTTTGGCGCACCCGTGCCATCAATTACGTGTGGTCGAACAATCAACCAGCCGGCAGCAGTTGGCCCAATGCTTTTACCGAGCGTGCACATATGATCGCGGTAGAATCCGGCGCTGCACGTGCCGGACAGTGGCTGAGTGCACGCCGCGATGTGCGTGCCGATTTTCGCCGGGCTTTCGGTGAAGAACCCGGTCGCGTCGATGTGGTGGCAATCATGACGGATACCGATAATACCGGTGGCGTTGCTACGGCATGGTATGGCGATATCTGGTTCACTGCAAAATGACGCATGCCGTATACCGAGTGATGCGTGATCAATGATTTTGACTCACGTCTAATCCAATTGATAGGTGAGGAGCGCTCGAACATTGAAAAGGGCATCGTTCTGACTGGAAGCGGCCGGAGGGCGTGTAACCCAGAGCGGACTATAGAACATCCCTACGCTCAGCGTAAGCTTATTGGTTATTGGATAAGCCATGCCGGCGCTGGCTGAGAATGTCCAGGTTTCTGCCTTTAGGCGGGTACGATCGAGTATGCCGAACGTTTGGGCATTGACATTAACTTGCGTATCAAGGAAATTGCCTGCGACGGTAATGTAAGGTGTTAATCCTCTTAACCGTTCAATGCGATATGCGCCGCTGAGTTCAAATCCTGCGTAATGTTGGAACGATTTATCCGCCGATTTCTTTTCACAACCGTAAATGTTTTCGGGTGAACCCGGCGGAAATTGCACCACTTCACCAGGACAGGTAAAGGCACCCTCCGCGCTACCGATTTGTCCGTAAAGCCGCATGCCGATAGTCCAAGAATTTTGCTCATATAAGGGACGCTCCAATGCAAATGCGAAGAGGTTGGGTTTGATTCCAAAAATTCTGACGGGTGGCACATAAGATAGCGTCAAGGCAAATTGCCACGGTAGTCCGATAGTAATGCGCGGCCGGCCAAAAATAGGCGCTTTGTTTAAGTCTTCATCTTTCGTGCCATTAAAACCAACCCGCTGTTGTGCGGAACTGAGCTGCGGAATCCAATCCAACTCGGCCCCGATCTCGATCGATCCTGGTGCGCGACTGCGCGGCACACCGAGTCCGGAGAGAAGTGTGGCGGAGGTGAAATAATTCATTGCCCATGCTTCGGGGCGCTCGGAATGAAGTAATTCAGTGTCACGGATGACAAACTGCGCGCGCACTTGGCTGCTTGAGAAACCGACCAGAAAACCGGCAAGACCAAGCAGAACACGATAGTGCTTTGACCATAAACGGCTGGCGCGCGCCACAAGTTATTTGTTACTTTTTAACCCAATTGCCATTGACGTGTATCCACGTTCCTGCTGGGACATTATTGAAAATTTCTTTGGCATAAACTTGTCCGACTTGATCGATACTCACTCCCTGAGCGGTGGCCTTTTTTTGGTAAATTGCTTTGCGCTGGGCATTGATGACATCCACTTGTGCTTGCACGGAAGCGTCTCTGGCGACAGCATAGCCGGTAAAACTTTCGCCAATCGCGCCGGAAGCGCGTAACGCTTCCAAAGATCCCGCCCATGTAGCCGACGATAAAAGCATAAACGCCAATAAAATAAATTGCATGGTTGTTGCGGCAAAAGGTTTGCTGGTTGATATCCGTGGGATACGTTGCATAGTATTCTCCTTGTCAAATTTTGCTATCAGAAGATGCCAGGATTGGCGGCGATATCTTGCTTGGCTTCTTCTTCAAGCTTTACCCGGATGTCCGCATCGAGCTTGATATTAAGATTAATCGTAATCGGCTCTTGCGGCGGTTCTACTTTGACCGTCGGTGCGCATGCCGCAATGACGATACAGCACAGTACCGATAGCCCTTCAAAGATTGCCCTGCTCTTTTTCTGATCAATGTTGCACATGATTGCACTCCTTTTTGAGGGTTTCTCAAGTCATAACTTCTGAGAAACCGATATTGAATTCACTTCTCCTGTGATTGCAAATTAGTGCAGCCCCACTTAATGCATCCTGAATGAGCCACGCAAAATTTCATGAGACAAATTGTAGCCTTGATTGATAGTCTGCAGAATCTTGCCAATATCCGTTTCAAGATTGATATTTAAGCGGAATGCCCGTCCATCTTTGACATCGGGATTATTCCCTAATAGCGATAGCTTGGCTACTAGATCATGCGTCAGCGATTTATCCAGATGCAGGGATAATTCAGAATAATGAAAGTCTTGCAAGGCTTGCAACAATAAATTCATTTCTTCGCCGGCGGAAGCGAGCAATTGCGAAGCTTTTTCCGACTTGAAATGCAACATACCCGGCGCTTTTGCAGCAAGCTGGCCGTTTTTTATCGCAACTTGGTTTTTTTCCAGTGTTAGCGGAATTTGACCATCGAGCCGCCCGGTTCCGGTTAGCCCATCAACGTGAATAAGATCAAAAAAAGCATCCAGATCGATGTTACTGATGCGAATCGACAGATCAGAACGTATAGCAGCAGGATCGAGCTTCGTGGGTGCTAAAGATACGATGCCATCCATTACAGAAAATTGCGTCCTTTCGAGCAAGATACGAAGCGCATCGGTTGTCTCGATTTGATAGGAAACCAGCAAGTTCTCCAACGGCACGCCCAAATCAATACGTTTAGCTGTAATCGTCTGCTGCGGCGGGCTATCAGGCGACACTAAATCCTCCAAATCGAGCGCTACGTTCAAATCCTCGATCGTCGTATCGGCATAGGCAAACGACATATTGCTAAGCTTAAATGCGCCGCGGCTGCTGTGTATGCCGGCTGCAGACCATTTTAGTTGCGCGTTTGCGCTAACCTTACCCTTAGCATTATCCAACACGGCAAGGATCGGCGACAACTTACTCGGTTGCAAGCCGTGAGGAGAAAATTTCAGTGGAACAATTTTTGCCATTAACATGCCATTGGCATTCTCCGGCGCATATCTGCCCGTCACGGATAAAACGCGCACATCATCGATATTCCCGGCAACATTCAATGCATAAACGGCTGGTTGTTGCTGAGTTGCTTGATTGCGGATAGCGCCGGAGATCGATACCGGGGAAACCACAGGTTCTGGCGCTGAATGTTGGATCTGTCCAATGGCAAAGTCCGCTGCATGACCGATTTCTCGATCGTTCAGAAACAAAGTGGCTGAGATCGATTTTAATTGCAACTGGGATTGCGGCAACGACAACGCAGCTCCACTGAGTGTAAATTCTCCCCGATATGGCTGCTTATCATCGAGTTTTCCGGTCAACGCCAAGGTTCCCGGATGCAGGCGTACTTCGATACCTGCTGAATCAGGGCGTTTGACTAGCATGTCAACCTTGCCAGGTGACAGGGTGATTTGATGGGTTAGGTCAAATCCTTTTGAATTGCGCATTATCTCTACATCTGCTTGAGCAACTGTGAGCTGCGGAGAATTTTGGAGTACTACCGGGTAGAAAGGTTCTATTTTACCTAGCGAGATTTGCGCTGGGTGACGTAATCCGAACGTCCAATGATCGGTTTTAACATCTGTGCGCATCGGCAGTTTAAAAGCAAGTTTATGAATTTTCAACGTATCGCTGGAAAATTGACCGCCATCCACCGCCAGATCAATTTCCCCTTGCCAGGAACCGACCGATTGGCGAATGTTTCCCGATATGGTGAGATTATCGAGCGCCGCGTCTCGTAGCGCAAAAGCAGCAGACTCACCGCTACCTTGCGATGTAGCGGGTTTCTCGGACACTGTGTTGATCGGCAAATGAACGCCTGTCAATTCAAGCCTGGTTTGCAGATGTTGTAACTGCAATGCCGTAAACGCAAAGTTTGCTTCACCCCCAAAGCGGGAAATTCTGACTTCAGGCAAGTTTAACTGACCATCCGCGACTAAAAGCTTCCCCTGAATATTTCCTTTTGGATCAACAGCCGCCGTTAACGTAACATCGGATCGAGCCAGATCGCCGGAAATATCGGCCTTGAGTTGTATTGACTGGCCCCCAGTTTGGATTTCAGCCGTGTTGCCTGATATGGCAATGCTGGACTTTCCTGTTGCAGCATGAAGATGAACCACCGTGTCGGTGATTGAAAGGAGAGGCAACAGGGGTAGGGTGAAATTACTTTCAGAAACTGCCGCCATCGGTGTCATCGAATCGCGAGATAGCTGCTTGCTCAGATCAACAGTCATGTGCAAACCATCCATCGCCACTTTAACCGGCTTGCCAGCGAGTAAATCCGATAATTCCCAGGTTACGGCAAGATCATTCAAGCGCAATTCCCGGTTATTGCCCGCGACCAAGCCCTGCAAGTGCAAGGCGTTGAATGAAAGATCGAGGGATTCAATGGACTGCACGGGAAGTTCCTGCTTGCTTAATTGATTGCGGATGACCGCTTCCAATATAGGGTTGCGAAATGCATATACCCCCCCCACGACCAAAGTGATGAGGCCGGTCAGAATCAGTAAGCCATTTTTTAAATGCTTGCCCATGTGGTAAATGGTATGTTTTTGCAGAAAATCATTATTCTCGGTTATAAATCTTGTTGATAGTGCTGATCGGCTTTACGACAAGATATCATAATCCACGTTTGGCAGTATCTTATAGTTGGACAACGTGAAAGAATTACATGCACACTTTTATTGCAAGAGAAACGCTTTATCAGCGCTATTTTGGGCACGGCGAGAAACCCATGCTATTGATTGATGAAGACGTCATGACAAACTTGGTTTATTCTGAAGACCGCTAAACACTTTTCGAAATTTCAACTGATTACTTTTACTCGTTATGGACTTACTCACTCAAGGATTACTCGGCACCGCAATGGCGCAAGCCGGGGCGAAACAACAAGAAATACGCATCGCAACCGGCGTCGGCTTTTTGGCAGGCATTGCGGCGGATGTGGATATCCTGATCCAATCGGAAAATGATCCGCTGCTCAATATCGAATTTCACCGGCATTTCACGCATTCGCTGTTTTTCGTGCCACTTGGCGCTTTGGTTGTGGCGCTGCTGCTGTGGCCATTTTTGCGCAAGCGCTTGCCGTTTTCCCGGTTATATCTGTTCACTTTTCTCGGTTACTGCTTGAGTGGCGTGCTCGATGCATTCACCAGCTACGGCACGAATCTGCTGTGGCCGGTGAGCGATGCGCGCATCGCATTAAATATCATTTCCGTGCTGGATCCGGCTTTCACGCTGATTTTGTTGATTGTCGGGGTAATTGCCTTTAGACGATACAGCCGCACAATGGCGCGGTTTGGATTATTGCTGGCGGCGGTTTATCTATCGTTTGGCTGGTTGCAGTTGCAACGTGCCGAAACGGTTGCGGAATCGTTGATTGCGGAAAGGGGGCACCGCGCCGAACAATTATTGGTGAAACCAACGCTGGCGAATTTAGTGTTGTGGCGCTCGATCTACGAATTCGACGGCAAATTCCATGTCGATGCGATCCGGGTCGGCCTATTTTCCGAACCGCGCATCTATCCCGGCGAATCGGTCGATAAATTCGTATTGGAACGCGATTTGGATGGTTTACCCGGTTCCTCCGTGCTGGCGCAGGATATCGCGCGCTTCAGCCATTTCTCATCGGGATTCCTCGCCGTCCGCCCGGAACAACCCAATGTACTGGTCGACGTGCGCTATTCCAATCTGCCAACAACCCTGGCGCCGCTATGGGGCATCGAGATCAATCCGCAGCAACCCGACCAACATGCGCAATACAAGCTCTACCGCGATTCATCCAGTGCGACGCGCGAGAAATTTCTAAAGTTACTGCTGGGTGAGCATATGTTGGATTGATGGAAAATTGATTTCATACAGTGTGTTACGTATATTCTATTTATTGACATAGTTTTTCATTAAATCACTTTGACTGCATCGCAGGACATTTTTCTCAGTTATAGCCGCACTGACATGGATGCGGCAGCGTATGGGATGGGGAAAAAACTGCGCCGGTAGGCAGCTTCCCAGCCAACCGCTTTGGCTTGTACGATATGTC